>JBBSNV010000558.1:0-1877 GCA_038260375.1 Reyranellales bacterium | reverse complement strand
GGCGCTGACCGGCTCGCCGGCCTTGAACTTGGGCACGCGGTCGGCATCGAACACGCCCCAGCTTTCGCCGATCGTGCCTTCCAGCAGGCTCTTCCACGGCTGGTCGAAGGCTTCGATCACGTTGTAGTCGAAGCCATTTTCCTGAGCCAATTGACGGAAGATGGCCTCGAAGCGCACGCGTTCGACCAGGCCGGGCCGCGCATCGGCGCGCATGCGGCCATCGGTCGGCCAGCCGGTCTCGCCGATCAGGATCGGCTTGTTGGGGAAACGCGCCTTGACCAGATTGTAGACGTCCAAGATGTGCTTGCGGATGCGATCGATGCCGATGGGTTCGTTCTCCCAATATGGGAGGATGTGGATGGTGATGAAATCGACCTCGTCGGCCAGTTCGGGCGTCTCGATCCATTTCTCCCACACATCGGCATAAGACACCGGCTGCTTGATCGACGACTTCACGCGGCGGATGAAAGTGATCAGCTCGTCGATCTTAAGATCGTTGCGCAGCAGCACTTCATTGCCGACGATGACGCGGTCGATCGTATCAGGATAACGGTTGGCGGCATCCTGTAGCGCGGTGATCTCCTGCGCATTGGCCAGTGGTCGGCTCGACAGCCAGGCACTGTGGGTTACTTTCAGGCCCATCGCACCCGCCAGTCGCGGCACGATCTCGATGCCCTCGAGCGAAGTGTAAGTGCGCAGCGACTTCACGCCATAAGCCGCCAACAGCTTCATGTCGGATTCGATCTCGGCCGGCGTGGCGTAGCTGGCAGTCAACGGGCTTTGGCCGCGCCGATAAGGCGAGAAGGAAACGCTGCGCGGCGGCTCGACTTTGCTGCCCTCGACCGCGACCGGGCGGTTGGGCAACCACCAAGCGGCGAAATTGGCGCCCACCGCCAGCGCGATCGACAGCAGCAGAATGGCAATACGCATGGGGTCGTTTTAGCAGACCTTGCCGGGACTTAGGCAGAATTTTTCGATGCCGCTGCCCTTGCCGGACCGGCCGCCGGTCCGCACTATGCCAGCAACTCGAGCCTCGATGGATATTGCTTGCGGTTTTTGCAAATTGTCGCCGCCACCTTAATTTCGGCCGCCATTCTGGCGCTGCCGGCAGTGGTGAACGGCTATCCGCTGGTGTTCTACGACACCGCCGACTACCTTGAGATGTCGTTCACTTTCGAGCCGATCGTCTATCGCACCATGCCTTATGCTGTGCTGCTGATGCCGGCGCATCTGCATATCAGCCTGTGGCTGGTGGTCGCGCTGCAATGCCTGATTGCAGCCTGGGTGATCGGCGCGACGATCCGCGCCTTCGTGCCGCGCTCCTCGCCCTGGACCGCGCCCTTGGTGGTGGCCGTGCTCAGCCTGCTAACAGCGCTGCCCTGGTACACCGGCCAGTTGATGCCTGATTTTCTCGGCGGGTTGCTGATTTTGGCGCTGGCGACATTGGTGTTCGCCCGCGCCGCCCTACTGTTGCCAGAGAAGATCGGCTTGGCGCTGGTCGCAGTGCTGGCGGCGGCGTGTCACAGCAGTTACATGCTGCTGGCGGTCGGGTTGGCGGCGTGTGCGATCATCGGCTGGCTGTGGATCTGGAAGCGTCTGCGGCCCGGTTGGGCCTTCGTCGTCTTGCCTGTCCTTGTCGCGTTGGCCGGCATTGGCACCGTCGGTTCGGTGCATTATCTCGCCAGCGGCCGCGCCTATATCAGCCAGACTGGCGACGTATTCCTGTTGGCGCGCTACATCCAAGACGATCTGGTCGGTAAATATCTCGACCGCGTCTGTCCTTCGCTCGATTACGTGTTGTGCCAGCATCGCAACGATCTGCCCAAAAGCGCCAACGACTTTCTATGGGCCTACGACAATCTGCTCGACAAGATGGG
>JBBSNV010000557.1:0-1877 GCA_038260375.1 Reyranellales bacterium | reverse complement strand
GGCGAAGCGTTCAATCGGCAAAGCGCCGGGCTGTCTGGCGCGGCGACGCGGGCCGAAGCCGCCGCGGGCGCGGTGCGCGAGGTACTGCAGCGCGAGACCCAGTCGCTCGACGCGGCGTTGGCGCAATCGAGCGGCCGCATCGACGTCATCAACGAGCGCATGCCCGAGCGCATTCGCTTGCTCGATGCCGCGGCTGACGCGGCCGGCGGCAAGATCGCCAAGGCCGGCGAATTGTTCCGGCGCGAGATCGCGACCTTGGCCTCGGCCTCGGACCAGGCGCTGGGCAGCTTCAACGCCATGGGCAAATCGCTGCACGATCACGGCAATAGTCTGGCGCAGCGCGCCGAGCAGGTGCGCGGCCTGGCCGGCGGTCTGTCGGGCGATATCGCGCGGCTGGAGGAAACGCTCGACCGCCAGGGCAGCGACATAGGCGATTTGGCGCAAGGCGTGGTGGCGCGTATCGAATCGGTCAACGCCGCACTGGCGGAGCACACGCGCGGCGTGTCCCAGGCAGCAACGCAAGCGGTCGAGCGCAGCAATGCGGTAGGCGAGACTTTGCGCGAGCAAAGCGATGCCATGCAACGCGCCATCGAAACGTTGATCGACAAGGCGCCGGCGCTGGGCGCCTTGCTGCAGCAACAGACGCAAACTTTGATCGACAACACCGACAATGCGGTCGGCCGCATCAGCGAAATTGCCGAGCTGTTCGGCCAGCAAAAAGAAACCATGGACGGCGCCTGGCAGGAATCGCTGGGCGGTTTGCGCGAATTGGGCGACGCCATCTCCAAGGAATTGGGCTCGCTCACAGCGGCCTCGGACGATGCCGCACAGCGCATGACCGAAGTGGGCGACGCTTTTGCCGCGCGCGCGCGGCAGGTCAATCTGGCGGTCGATACCGCCTCCAATCAGGCGGGCGAGGCCAGCACGGCGCTGGCGGCGCGCGTGCAGCATTGGGCCGAAAAGCTGAAAACATTGCTCGACGATACCGATGGCGCGGTCGAGCGCATGAAGGTTCAATCCGAGGCGCTGCAGGCAGCGTCGCGCCAGGCGGTCGAGCAGGCCGAACAGATCCGCAGCGCCGACATGGAAGTCAGGCGCGACAGCTTCCTGAGTTCAGCCAGCGAGATCGTAGCGCAGCTCAATGCCGCGGCGGTCGACGTTAGTCGCCTGATGAGCGAGGGCATTCCGGCCGAAGCCTGGGCCAAATACCAGGCGGGCGACCGCGGCTTCTTCACGCGCCGGCTGCTGAAGATCAAAGACGACGGCGCCCTGCCGATCGTGCGCCAGAAATACAACGTCGATAGCGACTTCCGCGCCCATGTCGATCGCTTCATCCGCCAATTCGAGAAGCTTGAGGAGCGGGCGCTGCAACTCGACAGCGACAAGCTGGTGCATCACGCTTTCATGACCGCCGATGTCGGCAAGGTCTATATCCTGTTGAGCGAGGCCCTGGGACGGCGGCACTGACGTGTCGTCCGTCGTGCTGAGCGCAGCGAAGCATCTTGCCGCCGCGGAGAAGTTGTCCGGGTTGAAGCGAGATTTATCGCTTTGCTCATGACGACGGGATTTGTTACTTCGCCAGTAACGCCTTCTCGTCTGCGGTCAGGGGCCGCTGCTCGAACTTGACCAGTCGCGCCACCACCGAGCCGATGCCGATATCGATTTCCAGCCGTACCGGATAGAAACGGCCCGAATCGTCGAGCTTGGCCAGCCACAGTCGGGCCGGCTTCTTGAATTCAGTGTCGCTGTCGTTGCCGGGCTTGTAGCCAGCGACCCGCGTCATGCGGATGTCGCAGCGCAAGCCGTCTTCCTTGATGCCGAGATTCTTGCCCTCGGGTACGCGCTCTAGCCCCTTGCGGTCGATCAGCAAATCGAAG
>JBBSNV010000556.1:0-1880 GCA_038260375.1 Reyranellales bacterium | reverse complement strand
CGCTGGAGATCGACGGCTACAACCGCGAACGCGCGATGCGCATGATGCGAACCATCTACCACAACCTTGCGCGCATCTACGAGATCGCCGAGCGCGACGGCATCCCCACCTACAAGGCCGCCGACCGCCTCGCCGAGGAGCGGATCGAGGCGATCGGCAAGCTCAAGCTGCCGCTGGGCCGCGCCGCGCCGCGGTTCCAGGGGCGGATTCGCGGGCATTGATCCGAGGCTTCGCATTGGATCAATCCCAAAGTGTGCTGCGCAAACTTTGGGCCCCGCTGTGTGCTTCCAAATCCCCGCCGCTGTCGCGGCGCCCCCTTTGCTAAAGGGGGCTATGGCTACGATAAAATTCGACCCCGTTCTGCAAGGACTGTCATGCGTGCATTTCCGCTAGGCGAAGAGATCGACGCACTGCGCGAGGCCGTGCGGCGTTTTGCCCAGGCCGAGATCGCGCCGCAGGCCGAGCGCATCGACCGCGATAACGCCTTTCCCCAGGAACTGTGGCCCAAACTCGGCGGCATGGGGCTGCTCGGGATGACCGTGCCGGAGGAGTTAGGCGGTAGCGAAATGACCTATCTGGCGCACCTGGTGGCGATGGAGGAGATCTCGCGCGCGTCCGGATCGGTCGGGTTGAGCTACGGCGCGCATTCCAACCTGTGCATATCCAATCTATACGCCAACGGCACGCAGGCCCAGCGCGAGAAATACCTGCCGAAACTGTGCAGCGGCCAGTGGAAGGGCGCGCTGGCGATGAGCGAACCGGGCGCCGGCTCCGACGTCGTCGGCTCGATGGTCTGCCGTGCGGAAAAGCAAGGCGACACCTGGATCGCCAACGGCAGCAAGATGTGGATCACCAACGGCCCCGAGGCCGACGTGCTGATCGTCTACATGCGTACCAAAGGCAAGGACGCCGGCAGCCGCTGCATGACCGCTTTCATCGTCGAGAAGGACATGCCCGGCTACCGCACCGCGCAGAAGCTCGACAAGCTCGGCATGCGTGGTTCCAACACCTGCGAACTGGTCTTCGAGGACTGCGAGATTCCCGTCGACAACGTGCTTGGTGAGGTGGACTTCGGCGTCAAGGTGCTGATGTCCGGGCTTGACACCGAACGGCTGGTCCTGACCGGCGGCCCGATCGGCCTGATGCAGGCCGCGCTCGACGCCGCTCTGCCCTACGTGCGCGAGCGCAAGCAGTTCGACGAACCGATCGGCACCTTCGGCATCATGCAGGCCAAGATCGCCGGCATGTACACTGCGCTACAGTCCAGCCGCGCCTTCGCCTACCAGGTGGCACGCGATTTCGACGCCGGCCACCGCTCGCGCATCGACCCGGCATCCTGCCTGCTGCACGCTTCCGAAGCCGCCGTGCAGGTCGCGCTGGAAGGTATCCAGGCGCTCGGCGGCAACGGCTACATCAACGAATACCCCACCGGCCGCATCCTGCGCGACGCCAAGCTCGACGCCCTCGGCGCCGGCACCAACGAGATCCGCCGCATGCTGATCGGGCGCGAGCTGTTCGAGGGCCGTGCATAGGGTGGGCCTCGGCGCACCGCCGACCATCGTTGCCATTGAATCGCCGCCGCATCGATGGTGAGCCAAGGCCCACCCTGCGGCTCCGATCCGATTGCACGGACCGTAACGTCCGCAATGCGATAATGGCCGCATATACCCCCACGGAGTCTCCATGTCCGCTGCTTCGACTACAGATGTCGTCATCGTCGGTGCCAAGCGCACCGCCATCGGTTCCTTCCTCGGCCAGTTCACCGGCGTGCCTTCACCGACGCTGGGTACCGCCGCGATCACCGGCGCGTTGGAGCAGGCCGGCGTCGCCGCCGACCAGGTCGATGAAGTCATCATGGGTTGCGTGCTGCCCGCCGGTCT
>JBBSNV010000555.1:0-1881 GCA_038260375.1 Reyranellales bacterium | reverse complement strand
CCCGGCAGCGCGGCATAATCGCGCTGCACCGCCAGCAATTCGGCGCGTGTGCCCAGCATGATGCCGACCCTACCCGGCCCGTTGTCGATCCATTGCGAGGCCTTGATCGCGCTTGGCGCCAGGCCGAGCGCCTTGGCGATGCGCGTCAGCAATTCCGGCTCGACCGCGCCGCTGCGCTTCAGTGGTAGTGCTGCAAAAGCCAGCCGCTCGCTATCGCGCTTGATGCGCACCAGCCCGACGCCGCATTCCTGCACGATCTCTGGTGTGCTCCCTGGGGCCTTGGGTTTGCCGCCTTGGTCGAGCCAGACGCGGCAGCTGCCCAAGGTCGGATGCCCGGCGAACGGCAACTCGCGCTCGGGCGTGAAGATGCGCACGCGATAATCGGCCTTTGGGTCGGTCGGCCGTGACAGGAAGGTGGTCTCGCTGAGATTGGTCCAGTTGGCGATTTGCTGCATTTGGGCGTCGCTCAGCCCGTCGGCGCCGACCAGCACGGCCAGCGGATTGCCTTTGAACGGCACGGCGGTGAACACATCGACGGTGCGGAAATTCAGGCGCTTCATGGTTCCTCTCTGTCCTTCTGTCGCCATAACCAAGCACGGCCTTCGGTTGAGCCGCCACGCGAAACTTTGCTGGCAGCACCTGTGTTAATGCAACCCAACGCCTATAGTTGTAAAAACGCGCCCAATAAGGCGACCCGAGGAACACGAGATGGATTTCGATTTCACCGCCGAACAGAAACAATTGAAGGAAACCGCGCGTCGTTTCCTGGCCGACAAATGCTCTGCCAAAGCCGTGCGCGTCATTCTCGACGGGCCGGAGTCCTACGATAAGGCGCTGTGGCAAGAGCTGGCGACGATGGGCTTCCTGGGCACCGCCATCCCCGAGGAATATGGCGGACTTGGCTTGGGCTATCTCGAGCTGTGCGTGATCGCCGAGGAGCTGGGCCGCGCGGTGGCGCCAGTGCCGTTCGCCTCGACGGTGTATCTGGCGACAGAATTTTTGCTGCAAGCCGGCAGCGAGGCGCAGAAAAAGAATTGGTTGCCCAAGATCGCTGCCGGACAAGCGATCGGCACTTTCGCCTTTGCCGAAGGTGTCGGCGCCATGACGCCCAAGGCAATCAAGACCTTGGCTTCGGGTGGTCGCTTGAACGGCAGCAAGGCGCCGGTGTTGGACGGCGATATCGCCGACTTCGCCGTCGTCGCCGCGCGTACCGGAGCGGGCAACGACGAGCGTTCGATCTCGCTGTTCCTGGTCGATCTGAAATCACAAGGCGTAACGCGTAGCAAGATCGACACAATCGATCCCACGCGCAGCCAGGCGCGGCTCGACTTCGCCGATGTCGCGGCCGAGCCGTTGGGTGCGTCAGGCGCCGGCTGGCAGATCATGAGCGAGGTCTATAACCGCGCCGCCATCCTGATCGCGTTCGAGCAAGTGGGCGGCTCGGATCGCGCGCTAGAGATGGGCCGCGATTATGCGCTCGAGCGCATGGCGTTCGGCCGGCCGATCGGCAGTTTCCAGGCGATCAAGCACTTGCTGGCCGATATGTATGTCTCGGCCACTCTGGCGCGCTCCAATTGCTATTACGCCGCATGGGCACTTTCGACCGGTGCCGCGGAGTTACCCGAAGCGGCCGCGACGGCGCGCGTCAGCGCCACGCAAGCGTTCCAGCATTGCTCGAAGAACAACATCCAGGTGCATGGCGGCATGGGCTTCACCTGGCAGTTCGATTGCCATCTCTATTACCGCCGCTCCAATCAACTGGCGCTGGCCTTGGGCAGCCAGTCGCATTGGGAAGATCTGCTGATCGATCGCCTGCGTGCGCGCAACGCCGCCTAAGGAGAACGACGATGAATTTCGACGACACACCGGAAGAAGCAAAGT
>JBBSNV010000554.1:0-1890 GCA_038260375.1 Reyranellales bacterium | reverse complement strand
TATGGCGATCCCACCAAGGTGGACGACGCGCTGATCGATCGCTATCGCGACCTGTTGCGCCGCGCCGGCAATCGCGAAGCCATGCTGCTGCGCCTACGCCGGCCGGAGAAGATCGACAGCGAACCGCTCAAGAAGCTGTCGATGCCGGTGCTGATCTTGTGGGGCGGCAAGGACACTTGGATTGTGCCGGCGATGGCGGTGCGGCTGCAAAACGACATCCCCAATGCCGAGCTGCAGATGTTCAGTGCCGCGGGCCACGTTCCGATGGAAGAAATCCCCGACCAAACAGCAGCTGCGGCGCGTAAGTTCTTGAGCGGTCCTTAGGCCGACCGTCAAGCCAACGGATCGATGCGGCCTGGGAATATCGGGGACGGCAGCGGTTCTTTTGCTGGCGCCAAGGTGGTTCCTGTCGCGGTGACCGGCGCGAGGGTCGTGCCGCTAGCGGTCACGGGCTTGGCAGCTTGCGACAGCTTGATCATTGCCGGTGGTGGGACCGGCGCTGCCGCCGCTGTGCTCACCACAGGGACCGGTGCCGACACGAGTAGCGGCGCCAGTTCGGGAATGGGTGTGCTGGCATCGCCGATTGCGGCCATATAGCCCGGCGGCGGGCTGTGCCAATCGATGGTGCCGAAGGCGCTGCAATGCGGGCAGATCGATTGCCAGCGCTCCACCACCATGCCGCACGGCAGGCAACGCCAATGCCGATCGATCGGCGCCACGGTGGCGCGGGTCAGCCAGCGCCGCACGCGATCGCCATCGGCGCTTTCGGATTCTTCCAGATCGGCCAGCAGCGCACAGATCCGCGCCGGCGGGTTGCTGCCGCCCGCCGCCATCAGATGCCGCCGCGCTTCGCCCCACAGCCGTGCCTCCAGCGCCTCGCGCGCCATGACGATGTGGCTCTCGACGTCGTCGGGCTTGGCCGAGGTCAGGGTCTGCAGCGCCTGTACGCGCTTGAGCGGATCGGTGCTGCCATCGGCCGCCAGATAGAGTTGCGCCAGATCGGGATGCGGACACAGCGCCCAGGCGCGCAGCAAAATCTTGCGCGCGCGTTTGAGATCGCCATCGGCGATCAGCCGCTCGGCATAACGCGCCGCCACTGGAATGCGCGCCATCTGCACGGCGAAAGCCTCGCGCGCAAAGTTGGTGGCTTCGCTCATGCTGCCGCGGGCCTCGGCGTCGCGGCTGCGCTCGACCAATAGAATCGCCTTAAGGGTCTGGCCGCGCTCGGCCGGCACGATTTTATTACGCAGTCCGCCTTGCAAGGTCTCCTGCGCGCTGGTCCATTGCCCGGCGCGCGCCTGCATGTCGAACAAGGATTGTACCACCCAGGGCGTGGTCGGCTTCAGCCCATAGGCGCGTTCGGCCAAACGCAAAGCTTCGGGTGCGTTGTTCTCGCGCAGCGCCTGCATCAGCAGGCCGCGCAGGCCCAAGAACGCGGTCTCGGGATTTTCCAGCATGGTGGCGAAGTAGCGCTTGGCGGCTTGGGTGTCGCCGCCCAGCTGCGCGGCTTGCGCCGACAGCAACATGGTGATCGGTGGATCTTCGAGCAGATTCTCCGCGCGCTTGGCTTGGCGTTGCGCCTCGTCGACGTCGCCCGCCGCCACCGCGACCATGCCCAAGGTCAAAGCGCGATAGCCGCGCCGCCGCCGATTTTCGCTGCGCCTTCCGAACCAGGCGCCCGGCGCCCCCATGATGCCGCGCCAGAGCACATAGAGCGCGGCCACCACCAGCCCGGCCACGATCAGTGCTGCAGCCAGAAGCCCGACCGAGGTTTCGATGCGATAGCCCAGCCAGTCGACGCTGACCTCGCCTGGCCGTTCCGCCAGCCAGGCCGCGGCCAGCAGCAACGCGGCAAATACGATGAAGCCGATGACGAAACGCACCATGGGC
>JBBSNV010000553.1:0-1894 GCA_038260375.1 Reyranellales bacterium | reverse complement strand
GGCGACGGCCGGCAGCGCTTCGTACTGGGCTCGATCGGGCCCGGCACCAAGCTGCCCAGCCTGGGTCATATTCCCTATCAGGCGGCCGAGGACGCGTTTGCCGAACAGGCGCGCGGCCTGATCGCGGGCGGCGTCGATGCCGTGCTGATCGAGACCTGCCAGGATCCGCTCAACATCAAGGCCGCAATCAACGGCACCAAGATCGCGCGCAAGGCTGCCGGCATCGACACGCCAATCATGGTGCAGGTCACGGTCGAGACCACTGGCACCTTGCTGGTCGGCACCGATATCGCTGCCGCCGCGACGATCCTCAAAGCCATGGATGTCGATTCGATCGGCCTGAACTGTGCCACCGGCCCGCAAGAGATGACCGAGCATGTGCGCTGGCTGGCCGAGAATTGGCCCGGCCTGATCTCGATCCAACCCAATGCCGGATTGCCCGAACTGGTCGACGGCAAGACACGCTACCCGCTGCAGCCGGCCGAGTTGGTGCGCTGGATGGAGCGCTTCGTCGAGGAATTCGGCGTCAATCTGATCGGCGGCTGCTGCGGCACCGACATCCCCCATATCGCGGCGCTCAACGAAATGCTGATCAAGCGCGCCGGCAGCGGCCATCGCCCGACGCCCAAGCAGCGTTCGGTGCATTGGCTGCCGGCGGTAGCATCACTCTATTCACAAGTCGCGCTGCGCCAGGAGAACGCCTATTTCGCCATCGGCGAGCGCTGCAATGCCAACGGCTCGGCCAAGTTCCGTAAGATGCAAGAGGCCGGCGACTGGGACGGCTGCGTCGAGATGGGCCGCGAACAGGTCAAGGAAGGCTCCAACGCGCTCGACGTCTGCACCGCCTTTGTCGGCCGCGACGAGATCAAGGAGATGAGCGAAGTGGTCGGCCGCATGCGCGTGCATGTCTCGGCACCTCTCGTCATCGATTCCACTGAATACCCGGTGCTGGAAAGCACCCTGAAGCTTTACGGCGGCAAGGCCATCCTCAATTCAATCAATTTCGAGGACGGCGAGGAGCCGGCCGCCAAGCGCCTGCAACTGGCCAAGCGCTTCGGCACTTCGGTGATCGCGCTGACCATCGACGAAGCCGGCATGGCCAAGGATGCCGATGCGAAATTGCGCGTCGCCAAGCGGCTCTACGATTTCGCGGTCAACCAGCACGGGCTCGACCCCTCGGACCTAATGTTCGACCCGCTGACCTTCACCATCGCCACCGGCAACGAGGACGACCGCAAGCTTGGCCTGTGGACCTTGGAGGGCATCGAGCGCATCGCCAAGGAAATGCCCGAGTGCCAGATCATTCTCGGTCTATCCAACATCTCGTTCGGCCTCAATCCGGCCGCGCGCCATGTGTTGAACTCGGTGTTCCTCGATCACGCGGTCAAGCGCGGCATGACCGGCGCCATCGTGCATGCGTCGAAGATCATGCCGCTGCACAAGATCGCGCCCGAAGAAGTGAAAGTAGCGGAAGATTTGATTTATGACCGCCGCAGCGATGGCTACGATCCGCTCGAAGCCTTGCTGGAGATGTTCGCCGAGCGCAAGTTGGAGAAAGCCGAAGCCAAGGGCCGCGCCGAAGACGTCGAAACGCGGCTGAAGGATCGCATCATCGATGGCGACCGCCAAGGCCTCGACCTCGACCTCACCGAAGCCATGACCAAGCACCCGCCGCTCGACATCATCAACACCCTCTTGCTCGACGGCATGAAGGTGGTGGGCGAGCTGTTCGGCTCGGGCAAGATGCAGCTGCCCTTCGTGCTGAAATCGGCCGAGACCATGAAAGCGGCGGTGGCCTGGCTCGAGCCGCATATGGAATAGATCGAGGGCCAGCAGAAAGGCAACATCGTGCTCGCGAACTTCAAGGGCGTCGTGCACGACATCGGCTAGAATT
>JBBSNV010000552.1:0-1895 GCA_038260375.1 Reyranellales bacterium | reverse complement strand
GCGCGGCGCGCCGCGCGGCCAGGGCCCTGATCGCATCCTGCTGCTGCGGCGTCAGCACGCGCGCGTCGTCGGCAATGATGGCTTCGACGCTCAGGCCCAGCGCATGACCCATCAACAGCCGCGCTTCGAAACGTGCACGCTCGATGCCGGCGGATTGCAGCTGCGCCGCCGCTTGGTTAAGCGCCTCGCGCAGCATGACTTCAGGAGACTTCGGCCAGCCGCTCGGCCTGGTCGTAGGAGATCAACGCTTCGATCAGCTCGTCCAGCGATGAACCGTCGATCACCTTGTCGAGCTTGTAGAGCGTGACGTTGATGCGGTGATCGGTGACACGGTTCTGCGGGAAGTTGTAGGTGCGGATGCGCTCGGACCGATCGCCGCTGCCGATCTGACTCTTGCGCGCCGCAGCGCGATCGTCGGCCAGGCGCTGGCGCTCGGCATCGTAGATGCGCGCACGCAGGATCTTCATCCCCTTAGCTTTGTTCTTGTGCTGCGATTTCTCGTCCTGCTGGCTGACCACGATTCCGGTCGGCAAATGGGTGATGCGCACGGCACTGTCGGTGGTGTTGACCGACTGGCCGCCCGGGCCAGACGAACGAAACACATCGATGCGCAGATCCTTGTCTTCGATCTTGACGTCGACTTCCTCGGCCTCGGGCAGCACCGCTACGGTGGCAGCCGAAGTGTGGATGCGGCCTTGCGTTTCGGTGGCCGGCACGCGCTGCACACGATGCACGCCGGACTCGAATTTCAGTCGTGCGAACACCGAGCGGCCGCTGATCGAGGCCGCGGCGTCCTTGTAGCCGCCCATGCCGGCATCGGAGATGTGCATGACCTCGAACTTCCAGCCATGCAGGTCGGCGTAACGCTGATACATGCGGAACAAATCGGCGGCGAACAAAGCCGCTTCCTCGCCGCCGGTGCCGGCGCGCACTTCGAGGATGGCGTTCTTGTCGTCGGCCGCATCCTTGGGCAGCAACAACAGCTTAATGCCGTGCTCCAGCGCCGGGATGCGCTCCTTGAGTTCCTGCGATTCTTGCTGGGCCATGGCGCGCATATCGGCATCGCCGTCATTGGCCATCAATTCCAGATCGGCGCGCTCGCGCTCCGCCTTGCGCAGTTCGAGGATCGCCTCGACCAACGGCGTGATGTCGGAATATTCCTTGGACACCTGGGCGAAGCGGCCCGATTCCAATTGGCCGCCCGACAGCATGCGCTGTAGCTCGTCGTGCCGCGACACCACTTGATCGAGTTTGAAGTTTAAATCCATGCCGGCAAATCCATGCTTTGTCCATGCGCGCCCACTCCCCGGCCGCACCGGAGAGCCTGCGCCAATCCATTACGCTAAAGATAGGCCTTGAGATGCTGCAGCAGCGCGGTCAGATCGACCGATTGCTGTTGGCCGGTGGCGAAATCGCGCACCGTGACCGCGCTCTTGGCCAACTCGTCGTCGCCCACGATCAACGCCAGGCGAGCGGCGATCTTGTCCGCACGCTTGAGGCGGCGACCCATATTGCCGCGATAGAACAGATCGATGCGGTGGCCAGCCTGTCGCAAGGTCTCAGCCAGTTTCAGGCAATAGGCTTCGGCAGCTTCGCCCGCCGGCACCAGCGCGATCGGCTTGGCTGCGTCCGGCGCCTGGGCCAGCAACATGCCCAACCGCTCGATGCCCGCGCCCCAACCGATGCCCGGAATCTGCGGCCCGCCCATCATCTCGACCAGCCCGTCGTAACGGCCGCCGGCCATCACTGTGCCCTGTGCGCCCAGCGCCGTGGTCGTGAACTCGAAGGCGGTGTGGCAGTAATAGTCGAGGCCGCGCACCAGCCGTTCGTTGAGCGTGTAGCGAATGCCCAGCGCGCTCAGGCCGCCCAACACTTTGGCGAAGAAATCGCGCGAG
>JBBSNV010000551.1:0-1899 GCA_038260375.1 Reyranellales bacterium | reverse complement strand
GATTCGATCTATCACGGTCTGCCCTCAGGTGTGTCAGCCTTGATCGTCGGTCTGCAGCCGCTGCTGACCGCCGCCGTGGTCGGGCCGCTATTGGGTGAGCGCGTCGGCTTGCGACAATGGTTGGGTTTGTTACTGGGGTTGATCGGCGTGGCCTTGGTGCTGTGGGAGAAGGTCAGCCTCGACGTGGGGGTCTGGGCGGTGGGTCTGTCGGTGATCGCGCTGCTCGGCATCTCGATCGGCACGGTCTATCAAAAGCGCTTTTGCCCGCGGCTCGATCTGCGCAGCGGCGTGGCCATCCAATATTGCGCCACCGCAATCTATGTCGGCATCTTTGCCCTGACCTTGGAAACCCGGCATGTCGAATGGAGCGGGCGCTTCATCTTCGCGCTGGTGTGGTTGATGCTGGTGCTGTCGATCGGCGCGGTGTCGTTGCTGTTCATCCTGCTGCGCCGCGGCACCGCCTCGCGCACCGCCGCGCTGTTCTATCTGGTGCCGCCGTGCACGGCGCTGGTCGCCTGGCTGTTGTTCGACGAGCAACTGGGCGTGGTGGCGCTGCTCGGTATGGCGATCGCCGCGGCCGGCGTGTTCCTGGCGACGCGGCCGGCCAACGATGCGGCGCCGGTCAATTTGGTGGATGCGGCGTGATGAGCGAGAGCGGCGATCTCTACGTCTTCGCCTATGGCTCCTTGATGTGGGATCCGGGCTTCCGCTTTGTCGAGCGCCACTTCGGTTTGCTGCGCGGCGATCACCGCGCCTTTTGCATTTACTCGCATCATTATCGCGGCACGTCGCAAAGCCCCGGCCTGGTGCTGGGGCTGGATCGTGGCGGCGCTTGCCGCGGCATCGTCTATCGCGTGGCCGCGGCCGATGACAAAGAGGTGCGCGCCTATCTGTGGGAGCGCGAGATCGGCAATGACGGCGTCTATGTCGAGAAGCAACTGCCGGTGCTGCTCGATGACGGTGTTTCCGTCGCGGCGCTGACTTACGTGGCCGATCGCGCCCATCCGCAATATGCTGGCCGCCTCAGCGACGAACAGCTCGTGCCGCTGATCAAAAGCGGCGTCGGCGTGAAGGGTCGTTGCCTCGACTATTGCGCCAACACGGTCAAGCATCTGGAAGAACTGGGTTTCCGCGAGACCAGCCTGCACAAGTTGCTCAACCAGGTGCGGGCGCCATAGCAACGCCGTCGATCCCACGCATTGTCAGGCTTCCGCGCGGCCTTATGATTGGCCGGCAATAGCGGAGGACCAATGGCGGGCGGTCTGGGCGAGGAAATCTGGCATCTCGGCCTGGCACTTGGCCTGGGCCTGCTGATTGGGCTGGAACGCGGCTGGAGCCAGCGCGAGGAAGCCGAAGGTCAGCGCGTGGCGGGCCTGCGCACTTTCGGCGTCATCGGTCTGGCCGGCGGCATGATCGGCTTGCTGGCCGAGCGCACCGACTGGCTGGTGCTGGCGGCAGCCTTTCCCAGTTTCGTGGTCCTGCTGGTCTTCGCTTTCAGCCGCGGTCAAGCTCCGGAGGGCCGTCACGGCGCCACCACTTTGTTCGCCGCCCTGGCCACCTTCGTGATCGCCATTGCCGCCGTCGTGTTCGATCCCAGCCTTGCCGTTGCTGCGGGCGTGGTGTTGACAATATTGCTGGGGCTGAAGCGGCCATTGCATCACGCGCTGGAGAAATTGCGCCAGGACGAGTTGCTGGCAGTGCTCGAGCTGTTGCTGATTTCCGCCGTCATCCTGCCGGTGCTGCCCGATCGCGCCTTTGGCCCGTTCGAAGCGCTCAATCCTTATCGCATCTGGTTAATGGTGGTGCTGGTGGCCGGCGTGTCGTTCGTCGGCTATGTCGCCATCCGCCTGTTCGGCCCCAAGCGCGGACCTTTGCTTACCGGCCTGTTCGGCGGTCTGG
>JBBSNV010000550.1:0-1906 GCA_038260375.1 Reyranellales bacterium | reverse complement strand
GCACAGGCACTAGGACAGCAAGCGCCTAGTGGTTGAATCCGTCGCCTGAGGGTCTTTCGCTGGGGACTAAATCCTCGCACAATCGCTCGAAGCCAATCCCCGGAAGGATGTCCCGATGCGCGCTCTGCTTGCCGTCTTCGCCTTGACCGCTGCGGCGGTCTGCTTTGCCAGCATGGCGCAGGCGCAGAATTGCGCGATGCTGTTCGGCCGGGTCGATCTGCGCAACTGCAACTACGCGATCAACAACATGGCCAGCGCCAATTTCAACGACGGCGATATTCGCGGCGCCACCTTCACCAGCGTCAATCTCAGCCGCGCCAGCTTCCTGCGCACCAATGCCGAGGGCGCACGCTTTCCCACCTCGAATTTGAGCGGCGCCAACTTCACCAAGGCCAAGCTGGCGAAAGCCGGGTTTCAGGCCGCCAACATCACCAACGCCGATTTCACCGAAGCCGATCTGCGCCACGCCGATCTCAGCGGCGCCAACATGCTGACCGCCGATTTCACCAAGGCCAATCTGAGCGGCGCTAATTTGACCGGCGGCAATTTCGGCAAGGCCGATTTCTCGGGCGCCACCTGGACCGACGGTAAGAAGATCTGCGCCATCGGCTCGATCGGCATGTGCCGCTAAAGCCTATTTGCTCTTGAGTTTGTGGTCGTGGCCGTGATCATGCGAGTGATCATGCGGATGGGGATGGATCGGATCGACCCAGTACACTGATTCGGGCTTCTCGACCGGCTCGATATCCAGGTTCACCGCCACCGGCTCCTGGCCCGAGCGCAGCAGCACGCATTGCAGATCCTCGCCGGCGTTGGCGTTGATCTCCTGATGCGGCACGTAAGGCGGCACGTAGATGAAATCGCGCGGTCCCGCTTCGGCAACGAATTCCAGGTTGTTGCCCCAGCGCATGCGCGCGCGGCCTGACACCACGTAAATCACGCTTTCCAACTCGCCATGGTGATGCGCGCCGGTCTTGGCGTTAGCGTGGATGGTGACTGTGTCGGCCCAAATCTTGTTGGCGCCGACCCGCGCATAGTTGATCGCGGCCTGGCGATACATGCCCGGCGTCTGCGCGGTATTGGCATCGAGCTTGTCGCCCGCAATCACCCGCACGCCATCGTCGCGCCAGTCGGTATTGGGTTGGTCGGTCATTTGCACTCCTCGCCTAGGCGCGAGATGGGCCGAATATGGGCCGGAACGGGGCGGAAATATGCCGGCAAAACGCTGGCAAATCGACCGCCCGCATAGCCGCTCGTCAGACACCAACATTGCCCATTCGCGCGGCAGTTAGATACCCACAGCCGGCGTCGCATTCGTCGCTCGCCAAAGCTGCATCCCACCGCATAATGAGGCCGGCTTTGCGTTTTTGACACTGGCAAAAGCGCCCAGCCGTCGCCATCTACTTTGGCTGTTTCCCCAGCCGGTTTTCAGCGGAATTTTGCGTATTCCATGAGCAGCATCGACACCATTTCCATTCGCGGCGCGCGCGAGCACAACCTCAAGAACATCGATATCGACTTGCCGCGCGGCAAGTTGGTGGTGATGACCGGACTGTCGGGCTCGGGCAAATCCTCGCTCGCGTTCGACACGATCTACGCCGAGGGCCAACGCCGCTACGTCGAAAGTCTTTCGGCTTACGCGCGGCAATTCCTCGAGCTGATGCAAAAGCCCGATGTCGATTCGATCGAAGGCTTGTCGCCGGCGATCTCGATCGAACAGAAGACCACCTCGCGCAACCCACGCTCAACGGTCGGCACGGTCACCGAAATCTACGACTATCTGCGTCTGCTGTTCGCACGCATCGGCGTGCCGTATTCGCCGGCGACCGGTCTGCCGATCGAAAGCCAAACCGTGTCGCAGATGGTCGACCGGCTCAACGCCATGAAGGAAGGCACGCGGCTTTAT
>JBBSNV010000549.1:0-1908 GCA_038260375.1 Reyranellales bacterium | reverse complement strand
CCGCGGCGGCTTGATCTCGACCGTGACCTTGCCCGGCCGCCGGCCTTGCGGGCGTGGCACCGGTTTGCCGCGGCGGGTGCGATCGGGCGCCGCCAGGCTGGGCCGCGACTGCGGTGGCTTGAGCGAGCGCGCATAGCTCACCGCCATGTCGAGCCATTTGCTGAGCGCCGCCGGCGTCTGGCGCAGCGCCTTGGACGACATGACATAGTCGCGCATGACCCGGCCCGGCGCCGGCTCGAACACCCGCCCGCCGGTCAGCTTGATGAAACGGGCGCGTTCGGCTTCAGGCAGGCGCAGCACGAAATTCTCCTCGTGCAGGCCGAACGCCATATTGCCGTTCACGATATAGGCGGGCGAGCCGAACATCTCGTGTCGCTCGACATCGTCGCCAACAGGCAGCAACGATTCGAACAGGGCGATGACTTCGGGCGGCGATTTCTGAGCCATGGTATCCGGCGTCCTTAGGGGGCGATTGCGCCGCGCCAGCATGCAACGGCTAGGCGCAGGTAGGCCAGCGCAAAAAGCCCGAAACCGATGCTGCGCAGTACCGGTCCCAGCATCGGGTGCAGGCCGATGCCGATGGCGCCCACAGTCAGCGCACCGGCGAAGATGAACTCCAAGCTCTTGCTGCGCTCCAGCACCACCGCCAGCACGATATTGGCGGCAGCGAACAGCAAGCCGCCGATCGCGAACACGCCGTGCAAGGTGCCGCCCAACAATGGCCCGCGCAGTTCGAGCAAGCCTTGCGTGGCGGCATCGTGCGCCAGGGCCGGGGCGATATGGGCGTTGAACACGCCGGCCGAGGCCATCAGCACGAAGCCCAACAACGCCACCGGCAAGGTCCAGACCAACCAACGTCCGACACGCGGCGCCAGCAACGGCACCAGCGCGGCATAGACGATGGCGGAAGCGACCATCACCACGATCAGCAGATCGTAGGCAACGCCATAGCGCGTCGATGTAACCGCTGCAAAATAGGCTGCGTCATGGGCGGCACCGGGCTGCGCCCAACCCATGGGATGGATCGGCCAGAACACAGCGGCGGCGATGGCGGCAACGAGAGCGCCAATGCCCGCAAGGCGTTGAAGATTTCTTTCCATGCTTACAAATAGCGCTCTGGCGCGCTGGGCGCAAAAAGAAAGGGCGGCACCCAATCGCCTCGGGGGCCGCCCTGTCCAATCTCGATGAGGCGTAGCTTACGCCGCTTTGGCTTTGGCCTTCGGGCCGTAGAAGCTTTGGCCCTTGGCCGCCATGTCGCGCAGCAATTGCGGCACGGCAAATTGCGGGCCGTATTTCTTGGCCATGACATCGCAGCGGCGCACGAACTCCGCCACGCCCACTTGATCGATCAGACTGATGGCGCCGCCGGTCTTGGGCGAGAAGCCAAAGCCCATGATCGAGCCGACATCGCCATCGACCGGTGCTGTCAGCACGCCCTCTTCCAGGCAGCGCGCGGTGTCAACCGACTGCACGTAAAGCAGGCGCCGTTCGATCTCTTCGACCGCTGCGTTCTTGGCCTCGCCTTCGCCGTAGAGCAGTTCGGGCTTGGGCGGGAACATCTTGACCAGTTCCGGCCACAGGGTCTTGCCCTTGCCTTCGGCCGGGTAGTCGTAGAAGCCCTTGCCGGCCTTGCGGCCGAACCGGCCCAGATCGACCATCGCCTTGACCACTTCTTCGGTGCCGGACGGACGATATTTGTCGCCCATGTCCTTCTTGGTCTGCTCGATGATCTTCCACGACAAATCGATCGCCACTTCGTCGTTGAGCGACAGCGGGCCGACCGGCATGCCGGCCATGCGCGCGGCGTTCTCGATCATGGCGGCCGGCACGCCTTCCTTCAGCATGCGGATGCCTTCGGAGATGTAATCGCCCACCACGCGGCTGGTGAAGAAACCGCGGCTGTCGTTG
>JBBSNV010000548.1:0-1909 GCA_038260375.1 Reyranellales bacterium | reverse complement strand
CGCTGCGGCTGTCCTATGCCGGCCAAGTGCTGCGCGTGAAGGGCACGCAGCTGCGTCCCGAACGGCAATTCGCTCAGGTCGGCGTCGAGTTGATCGGCTCGGATTCGGCCGATGCCGATGCCGAGGCGGTGCTGCTGGCGGCGGGCGCATTGCAGGCGCTGGGCATCGAGGATTTGTCGATCGATCTCAATCTGCCGACTTTGGTCAATGCCGCAGCCCAAGGGGCGGGTGTCGGCAGCGACCAGACCACCAAGCTGCACGCGGCGTTGGAGCGCAAGGACGAGCGGGCGCTGGCCGATCTGTTGGGCGCCGACAGCAAGGCGTTGAAGCTGTTCGTGGCGCTGCTGCGTTGCGCCGGCCCGGCCGACAAGGCGATCGCTGCGATCCATGCGCTCGATCTGCCGCCCGCCGCACGCCAGGAAGCCAAGCGCCTGGCCGATGTCGTGGCGCTGTTGCGAGCGGCGGCGTTGGACTTGAAGCTCACGGTCGATCCGGTCGAGTATCGCGGCTTCGAATACCAGACCGGCGTCAGCTTCACCGTGTTTTCGCTCAAGGTGCGCGGCGAGTTGGGTCGCGGCGGGCGTTACTTGAGCGGCGACAACGAAGCGGCCACCGGCTTCACGCTTTATCTCGACACCATCATGCAGGCGGTCACGCCATTGAAGTCGCTGCCGCGGCTGCTGCTGCCCTTGGGTGCGGCGTGGAGCGAGCATCGCGCCTGGCAAGGCAAAGGCTTCGTCACCGTTGCGGCGCTCGATGCCGGCGAAGCACGAACACAGGCCAAACAGATGAATTGCAGCCACGCGCTGGTCGACGGCAAAGCCGTCCCAGTGGACTAAGAGCGGGCTAGAAGCGGCTAGGAGAGTTAAAGATGGCGAATGTCGCGGTGGTCGGCTCGCAATGGGGCGACGAGGGCAAGGGCAAGATCGTCGATTGGTTGGCCGAGCGCGCCGATGTGGTAGTGCGGTTCCAGGGCGGCCACAATGCCGGCCACACTCTGGTGATCGGCAACAACACCTACAAGTTGGCGTTGCTGCCGTCGGGCATCGTGCGGCCGGGCAAAATCTCGATCATCGGCAGTGGCGTGGTGATCGATCCCTGGGCGCTGCTCGAAGAGATCGAGAAGGTGCGGGCCCAGGGCGTCAAGGTCACGCCCGAAAGCTTGAAGGTGGCGGAGAACGCCACACTCATCCTGCCGGTGCATCGTGAGCTGGATCGCGCGCGCGAGACCACGCAAAAGATCGGCACCACCATGCGCGGCATCGGTCCGGCCTATGAAGATCGCGCCGGTCGGCGCGGCATTCGCGTCGCCGATTTAGAAGACATCGAAGCATTGCGCGAGCGCGTGCAAATGCTGCTGGCGCATCACAACACTTTGCGTCGCGGCTTCGGCCTGGAGGAGATCGACGAGAACAAATTGATCGCCGAGCTGAAAGAAATCGCGCCTAAAATCCTGCCTTATGCCGATGCGACCTGGCGCACGCTCGACACGTTGCGCCGCGCCGGTAAGCGCATCCTGTTCGAGGGCGCGCAAGCGGCGATGCTCGACGTCGATCACGGCACCTACCCCTACGTGACCTCGTCCAACACTTTGGCGGGTCACGCCGCGGCCGGGGCTGGCATTTCGCCCTCCGCGATCGGCTATGTGCTGGGCATCACCAAGGCTTATTCTACGCGCGTCGGCGCCGGACCATTCCCGACCGAACAAAGCAATGAAATCGGTGAGACCCTAGGCAAGCGCGGCAACGAATTCGGGACCAACACCGGGCGCAAGCGGCGCTGCGGTTGGTTCGACGCGGTGATGGTGCGCCAAGCCATCAAGTTCGGCGGCATTGACGGCATCGCGCTGACCAAGCTCGACGTGCTCGATGGTTTTGAAGAATTGAAAGTGTGCGTGGGCTACGAGCTG
>JBBSNV010000547.1:0-1915 GCA_038260375.1 Reyranellales bacterium | reverse complement strand
CGTCACTCATCGAATCGAACAACGCCAAGCCGCCGCCGCTGAAAGCGCGTGGCTGGCGATTGAAATAATAGACGAAGCTCAGGCGGCGATGCTCCATTCCTCCTTCGCCTCGGTCGCGGTGTGCCTTGTAGAAATCGCCGTCGTTATGCGCGGTGAATTGCATCTCGACCGAGTCGAAGGGAAATTCCGGCATGGCGAAACCCGGCACCGCCGCGTGTGCCGCCGCGACGATCTTATCAATGGCGATTTCCTTGAACGCCGCGGGCGTGTTGTTGACCTTGGAGCGACGCCAATCCGCATGTGGATTGATGCCGCCAACGGTCGATACGGCCAATTGCGGCTCGAAAGCCAGCGCCATGTCGAGCAAGCGCCGATGCGTCGCGGCATCGAAAAAAGAGTGCAGCAGCCGAACCGGCGACGGCATACCGACGACGCGATCGGCCGGCACGGCTTCGCCGCGCAGCGCGGCGGCCAAGCGTAGTCCGGCTTCCCGGCTGGGATCGCACGCGAGCCCGCGCTGCGCCGCCGCCGCGGCATCCTGCAGCCGCCCGGCGCGGCGCCACAGATCGGCTTGCGCCAGGTGAACGCGCGCGTGACTGGGAAAACGCTCCACCAGCTTGGCCAACACCGCTTCGGCCCGGCTTTCCAGGGACGTGCCCAGCAGCGACTGGGCGATGGCGATGCCTTCTTCGATCGCGCGCTGTTCGTCCGGGGGTGAAACAAGGTTGGCGTCGCTCATCCGATCCGTTCCGCTGGCGGCATGATTGCGTTAGGTCGCGCCATTGTAGCGCTCCCGCCAAAACCTGTCCCGGAAGGAAAGCGGATCGGACGGCACGGCCCCCGACCCGAGAGCGAAATTACGCCGCGTCGTGCTGGACGATGCGGCCGCCGATGGTCAGCTCGCCGTCGCGCACCGCCACGTCGCCCGGTTGGCCGTCGTGGATGGTGCCGTCCAGGATCATGCTGGCCAGCGGATTTTGCAGGCTGCGCTGGATCACGCGCTTGAGCGGACGCGCGCCATAAACCGGGTCGTAGCCGCGATTGGCCAGCCAGGTCAGCGCCTTCTGGTCGATATGCAAAGGAATCTTGCGCGCCTCAAGCAGCTTACGCAGGTGGTCGAGCTGGATATCGACGATACCGGTCATCTGCTCGCGGCTGAGGCGATTGAACAGCAGGATCTCGTCCAATCGGTTCAAGAATTCCGGACGGAACGCGCTGCGCACCACGTTCATGACCTCCTCGCGCACGCTATCGACCTTGTCGCCTTCCTTCAGGTTGGCGAGATACTCGCTGCCCAAATTCGACGTCAGCACGATCAAAGTGTTGCGGAAATCTACGGTGCGGCCCTGGCCATCGGTCAGGCGACCGTCGTCCAGTACTTGCAGCAGCACGTTGAACACGTCCGGGTGCGCCTTTTCGACTTCGTCGAACAAGATCACCTGGTACGGACGCCGCCGCACTGCTTCGGTCAAGGCGCCGCCTTCGTCGTAGCCGACATAGCCCGGCGGCGCGCCGATCAACCGCGACACCGAGTGCTTCTCCATGTACTCGGACATATCGATGCGCACCATGGCGCTTTCATCGTCGAATAGAAATTCGGCCAACGCCTTGGTCAGTTCGGTCTTGCCCACGCCAGTCGGGCCCAGGAACAGGAACGAACCGATCGGGCGGTTGGGATCCTGCAGGCCAGCACGCGCACGACGCACCGCGTTGGAGACCGCAACGATCGCCTCTTCCTGGCCAACCACGCGCTTGTGCAGACTGCCTTCCATCTGCAGCAGTTTTTCGCGCTCGCCTTCCAGCATGCGATCGACCGGAATGCCGGTCCAGCGCGACACCACGCCGGCGATGTCGCTTTCCGTGACCTCTTCCTTGAGCATCGAATTGGTTTCGACCTGTTCGGCACCTTTGAGCT
>JBBSNV010000546.1:0-1918 GCA_038260375.1 Reyranellales bacterium | reverse complement strand
CTTCGCGTTCGGCATCAGCAGCGGCTTCGGCGGCAGCGGCGGCGGCTACTGCGGCTGCTGTGGCGGCTTCGGTGGCGGCGGCGACATTGATGGCATCGGCGGCGGCGAAGATCGGCAGCATCAGCAGGCGGGCACGCGCGGCGCCGTATTGGGCGCGCCACGATGCGGAGTGCCGGTCGGGCTGCAGCAATTGGCGGGCGCGGAAGCGGGAATGGATGATGGTGGTGTGGTCGCGGTCGCCCAGCAGCCGGCCGATCGCCGGCAACGACAATTCGGGGCAGAACTCCAGCATCAGCGCCACCGCCGCAAACCGCGCCAGCACCAGGTCGCGGTCGCGCCGCGGTCCTTTGAGCATCGGCGGCGTGGTCGCGAAGGCGCTGCCGACGGCGTCGAGAATCTGCTGCACCTTGCCGGGCGCAATGCGCGCCGGCAGTGGCGCAGTGTCGGCCGCGGCGTCACCTGTGAGCCGGCGCTGGGTCTCGCGGTTGGGCTCCCGGTTGGGCTCCTGGGCGGGCTCCGAATTGGATCCCCGTTTGGGCGGGTGCTTGACGATCAGCCAGTCGCGATGGATCGGCAGGTTCATGCGGGACCTCCTGGGGTTGGGCCCGGACTATAAGTTAAACTAATTAACCCATCAACCGAAACTTAAGCTTTACTTTATAAGCCACGCTTGCAATATGACCTCATGAAGACACCCGTTTCCGCCGGCATCGGCAAGCGCATCGGCCAGGCGATCGAGCGGCGTGGCGCCAGCCAGTCGGCCGTGGCCAAGCATTTCGGCATCTCGCAATCGGCGGTCAATCAATGGGTTATGCAGGACAAGGCGCCGCGCATCGAACGCATCGAGGCGCTGGCGCGGCTGCTCGAAATCGATGCCATGTGGCTGCTGACCGGGGCTGGAACGATGGCGGCGGATACCGCAATGGGCGGCCGGTTATCCCCCGACCTGTCGAAAACTTCGCCCGGCTATAAGTCGGACGCAGTATTCGCCCCACCCTCGCGCGGGAGTAGTTTGCGCGACTTGCCGGTTTACGGCGCGGCCGAGGGCGGCGACGGTGTGATGGTGTTGGACAACGATCCGATCGAGTACATGGAACGCCCGGTCGAATTGCGCGAAGTCAAAGGCGCCTATGCCGTTTATGTCGTCAACGATTCGATGTTCCCGGCTTACGAGCCGGGCGACAAGGTGCATGTGCATCCCGGCAGGCCGGTGGTGCCGGGCAAGGACGTCTTGTTCGTGCGCGAGGAAAAAGACGGCACCCGCCACGCGCTGATCAAGCGGCTGGTGCGGGTGTCGGACAAGGCGTGGAAGGTGCGCCAGTTCAATCCCGACCACACCTTCGACCTGCCGCGCAAAATCTGGCAGCGCGCCTATCGCATCATGGGCAGCACAAGAGCCGATTGAAGTGGGCGGATTGAGATGGCCGATCAAGTCCAAGCTTAAGTCCTTTGACTTTTACTTAAGTTTAACTTATATACAACGCTCATCCCACAACCGGGAGAGCGCATGTTCCTGCAGCTTCAGGCCTATTGGCAGCAACCGGTGGCGTTCAGCCCGCGCGTGGTGGTGGGCGGCGAGATATTCACCTGCCACGATTTGGCCGATCTCGAGGCAGCGCGCAAATTCCTGGCCGGCAAAAGCGAGCCCCTGGTCTATCGCATCGAGCGCGACGGCACGGACATCGGCCAGGCGCCGGTCGATCTCGACGCGTTGATCGTCGAAACCCAAGCCGAACACGAAGCCGATTTTCAGCGCCACTATCGCGGCCTGCTCAAGGCCAAGGTCGGATAGAATCGCGCGCATCGTGTGTTCAGGCCGATTGCCAATCCTGCTCGCGGCTATAGGCGAAGCGGTCGCGGATGTGGTGGTTGAAGAACTCGCCCTTGGACGGCGCCTGGCGCAATCCGGCCGCGGTCG
>JBBSNV010000545.1:0-1918 GCA_038260375.1 Reyranellales bacterium | reverse complement strand
GTCGATTTCGTGCAGCTGTATCGCCAGCAACAAGACCAAGCCCGCAACGAGGAGCAGCAGAACGCCGCGCCGGCACCAGGCGAGGCAAAGCTGAATTGATCATGCGTATTGCCGTCGCTGTCGTTTCTCTCCTGCCGGTGTTGGCCGCGCTTGCCGCGACGCCGGCGCAAGCCGAGATGCCGGTCTGCCCGGCCTCGATCACGGTCGAGACGCGGATCGATCTGCAGGGCCAGAAGCTGCCGGCGGGCGGCTGGAGCGATGCCAAACGCAGCAACCACAAGTTCACTTCGGTGTCGCTCTATACCGGCAAGCGCGGCGAGGAGCTGAAGGCCGCACCGGCCCAGCTCAAGCCGGAGCAAAAAGAAGACAACAAGAAGATGACCGAGAGCTGGACTTTCGGACCCAAGGATCCGGCGCTGGCGATTTGCCGCTACAAGGGCGCCGACATGACAGTGGGCATCGAGCTGCCGGCGGGCGTGCAATCCTGCGACGTCGTCATGACCCGCAGCGGCACCAAGAGCTATCACACCGCCGGCACGGCAGTGATGAGCTGCAAGTAAAATTAATTATGCCCTCTCGCTTGCAGGAGAAGGGCATAAGCTAAACCTTCAGCCACAACGCGTCTTTGATGGTGGCGATGAAGGCCTCGTGCGCGGCCAGCTCGGCCGGCAATGCCGCGTGCGGGCGCGGCGGATGGATGGCGCCACCAGCCGTTGGCGTCAGCCCGTCGCCGGCAAAGGCGCGCTGGCTGGCCAGTTCGAAGCCTGGCTGCCGGCCGCCCGACAATTCCATATAGACTTCGGCCAGCAACTGCGCGTCGAGCAACGCGCCGTGGAAAGTCCGCTGCGAGTTGTCGATGTTGAAGCGCTTGCACAACGCATCGAGCGAGGCCGGCGCGCCAGGGAATTTGCGCCGCGCCATGCCCACCGTATCGACAAACTCGTTGGCCAGCTTGATCCGGCCCAGCCGCACCAATTCGGCATTGAGAAAGCCCATATCGAATTGGGCGTTGTGAATCACCAGCCGCGCGCCATCGACGAATTCGACGAATCTCTCGACCACGTCGGCAAACCGCGGCTTGGCGGCGAGAAACTCGTCGCTCAAGCCGTGAATGGCGCGTGCTTCGTCGGGCATGGCGCGCTCGGGGTTGAGATGCTCGTGAAACTTCTTGCCGGTCGGCATGAAATTGACGATCTCGATGCCGCCGATCTCGACCACCCGATGGCCGGAGTTGGGATCGAGGCCGGTGGTCTCGGTGTCGAGCACGATCTCGCGCATCAGCGTTTTCTCCGCACGGCTTTCAAACTCATCTTGTCGCGCCACGGGCTGGATGGCCAATGGCTGCCGCTCCGACCGCGCATCGATTTAAGCACGGCCGCGAGTTTGCGCCATGTGACGGCTTTGCCTTGGCCTGTGGGTACAACGAACGTGGCGCGGCGGCGCTTTAAGCCATCGGGCATTTGCTGGGCCAGGATGCCGCGCAGCTTTTCCTCGGTCATGCCCGGCCGCGCCATCACGCGGCGATGTTGCAGGAAGGACGGCGCGCTGACGCAGATGCTGGCATCGACCCGTTTATCGCCATTGCCTTCGTACAGCAGCGGGATGTCGAGCACGACCAACGGCGTGCGCGCATAGGCGTGCTGGCGCAGGAAACGGCGCTGCCTGGCCTGGACCATGGGGTGCAGGATGGCTTCCAGCCGGCGCAACGATTTGGGATTGCCGAACACTTCCTTACCCAGCTTCTGGCGATCGAGCACGCCGCCGGCGACCACGCCGGGAAATTGCTGGGCGATTTTCGCCAGCGCCGGACCGTTCTTGGCGGTCAGCGCATGGACCGCGGCATCGGCATCGTAAACCGGCACACCCATGCGCCGCAGCATGAGGGCCGCGGTCGATTTGCCCATGCCGATCGAGCCGG
>JBBSNV010000544.1:0-1920 GCA_038260375.1 Reyranellales bacterium | reverse complement strand
TATGCGGCGTTCAAGTTTTTCCTCTATACATTGCTCGGCTCGGTGCTGCTGCTGCTGGCGATCATCGCGATTTATTACAAGGTCGGCACCACCGATATCGAAGCCATCATGGCAGCCAAGCTACCGTTTGCCATGCAGTTCTGGCTTTGGCTGGGCTTCTTCGCTTCCTTCGCCGTGAAAGTGCCGATGTGGCCGGTCCATACCTGGCTGCCGGACGCCCATGTCGAGGCGCCGACCGCGGGTTCGGTGATTCTGGCCGGCGTGCTGCTGAAGATGGGCGCCTACGGCTTCCTGCGCTTCTCGGTGCCGATGCTGCCGCTAGCGTCGCAGTATTTTGCGCCGTTGATCTTCGGCCTGTCGGTGGTCGCGATCATTTACACTTCGCTGGTGGCGCTTGCCCAGGAGGACATGAAGAAGCTGATCGCCTATTCGTCGGTCGCCCATATGGGCTTCGTCACCATCGGCATCTTTGTGTTCAACACCCAGGGCGTGCAGGGCGCGATCTATCAGATGCTCAGCCATGGCGTGGTCTCGGCCGCGCTGTTCCTCTGCGTTGGTGTGCTGTACGACCGCATCCACAGCCGCGAAATCGCGCGCTATGGCGGCCTGGTGCATCGCATGCCAAAATACGCATTGGTGTTCATGGTATTCACCCTGAGTACGCTCGCCTTGCCGGGCCTGAGCGGCTTCGTCGGCGAAATGCTGGTGCTGGTCGGTACGTTCGCGGTGAATACCTGGGTCGCCGTGCTGGCCTCGACCGGGCTGTTCCTCGGCGCCGCCTACTCGCTCTATCTCTATCGCAAATTGATCTTCGGCGAATTGA
Organism: Reyranellales bacterium; assembly: GCA_038260375.1. Lineage (GTDB taxonomy): Bacteria > Pseudomonadota > Alphaproteobacteria > Reyranellales > JAQSWP01 > JBBSNV01. Next base: position 1,097 of record JBBSNV010000544.1, on the reverse strand, counting down.
CCAAGCCGGAGTTGAAATCGATCGTCGATCTGGAATGGCGCGAGGTGGCGATCTTCGTGCCGCTAATTGCGGTGACGATTTGGATGGGCGTTTATCCTTCTTCGTTCCTCGATGTCATCGCGCCTTCGGTCGAGAAGCTGGTTTCCAATTATCAAGCCGCGGTCGGTGCGACCAAGGCAGCTATGTTGAGCGGGCAATAAGACCATGAGCGGCTTAGAAAACTGGACGGTCGCAACGCCGGAGATATTCCTCGGTGTCGCCGCCATGGTGTTGCTGCTGATCGGCGTGATGCGCGGCGAGCGTTCGGCCAATCTGACCGCCATCCTGGCGGTCGTGGTGCTGATCGCCGGCATCGTGCTGCTGTTCTGCAGCCCGAGCGGCACGGCATTCGGCGGCATGTTCAATTCCAACCGCTTCATGGCGCTGATGAAGGCGCTGATCCTGGGCGGCTCGGCTGTCGCCATCGTCATGTCGCGCAGCTTTTTTCAACGCGAGAAAGTGTGGCGCTTCGAATATCCGGTGCTGATCCTGCTGGCCACGGTCGGCATGATGATGATGGTCTCAGCCAACGACCTGATCTCGCTCTATGTCGGCATCGAGCTCCAATCCCTGGCGCTGTACGTGATCGCCTCGTTCATGCGCGATTCGTTGCGCTCGACCGAAGCGGGCGTGAAGTACTTCGTCTTGGGCGCGCTTTCCTCGGGCATGTTGCTGTATGGCGCGTCGCTGATCTACGGCTTTGCCGGCAGCACCAATTTCGCCTCGCTGGCTCAAATCTTCGCCGACGGCCGCGGATCGAGCGGCGCTGTGGTCGGCTTGGTGTTCTTGATCGCCGGCCTGGCCTTCAAGGTGGCGGCCGCGCCATTCCATATGTGGACACCGGACGTTTACGAAGGCGCGCCGACGCCGGTCACCATGCTGTTCTCGGTCGCGCCCAAAGTGGCGGCCGTGTCCCTGTTCGTCACCACCATGATCGGTCCGTTCCGCCCGCTGTTGCTGCAATGGCAGCAAGTGATCGTCGTGGTCGCGGTGCTGTCGATGGTGCTGGGCGCCTTTGCGGCCATCGGCCAGAAGAACATCAAGCGCCTGATGGCCTA
>JBBSNV010000543.1:0-1922 GCA_038260375.1 Reyranellales bacterium | reverse complement strand
GCTGCTGCCCAAGAAGCAGGACGGCTTGGCGTTGCGCCACGTGATCGAAGTGCGCAGCCCCACCTTCGCCACCAAAGCGTTCTACGATCTGGCCAAGAAGCACGAGGTCGCCATCGTCTATGCCAAGGACAAGGAATTCCCCAATATCGACCAGCCGAGCGCCGATTTTACCTACGCTCGGCTGATGACGACGCAGGAGAAGCTCAAGAACGGAATCAGCGAGGCCGAACTCGACGGCATTGCCAAACAGCTCAAGAAATGGGCCAAGCGCGGCGACGTGTTCGCCTATTTCATTTCCGGCGCCAAGGTACGTAACCCCGCCGCGGCGCAAGCACTGATCAAGAAGCTCGGTTAGTTCTTTAGCCTTGGCAGCAGTTTCTCAAACACGTCTTCGAACATCTGGGTCGTCAGCCGCCTGGTGTTGGTGTTGTAGCGCGAGCAGTGATAGCTGTCGGCCATCAGCAAACCGTTAGGCAGTTCATGCAGCGCATTATGCGCGAAGGTGAATTGACTGAGCTTGATGCCCAAAGTGCGCAAGATCTGTTCATGCGCGCCGCGGCCCAACGCCAACAGCGCCCGCAAGTTCTTCATGGCGCCGATCTCGGACACCAGGAACGGCCGGCAAGCATGGAATTCCACCGGCAGCGGCTTGTTCTGCGGCGGCACGCAGCGCGCGGCGTTGGTGATGCGCGTGTCGATCAAGGTGAAACCATCGTCCGGCCGCGCTTTGTATTCGCCTTCGGCCAAGCCGAATTTCTTCAAAGTGGCGTAGAGCAAATCGCCGGCGTAATCGCCGGTGAAGGGCCGGCCGGTGCGGTTCGCGCCCTTCAGGCCGGGCGCCAAGCCGACGATCAACAGTCGTGCATCGAGGGTGCCGAAGGCGGGGACAGGTGCGTTATGCCAGTCGGGAAATTTGGCGCGCGCCTGCAGTCGGAATTCGACCAGGCGCGGGCAGAGCGGACAGTTGCGGTCGGGAACGATCGGTTCCGTGCCGGCACGTGACGCCATCGATGGCGCTTAGGCGCGGCGGATCATGCCGTCGTCGTCGTCCTGTTCCTCGTCGTCGTCGAGTGGACGCTCGCGATTGGTCAATGGACGGGCCGGACGGTCGCCCTGGCGCGCGATCATCGGCGCCAGATCGGCCAGCTCGATGAAATTGTCGGCCTGACGGCGCAGCTCATCGGCCACCATCGGCGGCGAGGATTTGATGGTGCTGACCACCGAGACGCGCAGGCCTTTGCGCTGCACCGCTTCGACCAGGCGGCGGAAATCGCCGTCGCCGGAGAACAGCACCATGTGGTCGATGTGCGGCGCCATCTCCATCGCGTCGACCGCGAGCTCGATGTCCATGTTGCCCTTGACCTTGCGCCGGCCCATCGAATCGGTGAACTCCTTGGCCGGCTTCGTCACCATCGCGAAGCCGTTGTAGTTCAGCCAGTCGACCAGCGGCCTGAGTGGCGAAGAGTCGTCCGTCTCCAGCATCGCGGTGTAGTAGAACGCGCGCACCAGCTTGCCGCGGCGCACGAACTCGCTGCGCAGCAGCTTGTAGTCGATGTCGAAGCCCAACGACCGCGCGGCGGCGTAGAGGTTCGCCCCGTCGATGAACAGCGCCAATCTTTCGTCGCGATAAAACATCGGCCAATCCTTCGGCGAAAGGCGGTATGGTCGGGCCGCATCCGTAAACGTTGCCTTTGCCCAGCGACGCTTATAGGCCGCGGCGTGGGCGACGCAAAGCCGAATCGGTGCGGGAACCGGCCAGTGGGCGTTAATCTTCGCGTGATCGCGCTGGGCGCGAACCTGCCGTCCCCGCTCGGGCCGCCGCGCGCGACGCTCATGGCCGCGCTGGCCGCGCTCGAACGCCACGGCGTGCGCGTCGCCGCGCGGGCGCGGTGGTGGCGCACCCCGGCCTATCCGCCCGGATC
>JBBSNV010000542.1:0-1939 GCA_038260375.1 Reyranellales bacterium | reverse complement strand
TGGAACAGCGGCTTCTGCGCCGCGGTCAGGTCGAGCTTGGCTTCGAGATAAGCCACATGGCCCGCGGCACCCGCATAGCGGCTGGTGCAGAAATTCTTGGCCTGCTGCGGATCGTGCATCATGCGCGAATGTCCGCCCGGCTTGCCGACCGGACCTTTGTTCGCGTCGGGGGCGTTCTGCGCCATTGCGGCCGTGGCGCCGATCAAAGCGACGGCGGCGACGGCAACGATCGAAGATTTGTTCATTCGAATTACTCCTTGGGGGTGGATTAACTCTCCCTTGTCAAGGATTACGGCACCGCGCGTCGTTCCATCCCCAAGGCGGAGCGGTCGGAAAATCCGCGGGCGATTGCGGCGGAAATTGGGATTTTAGCCGACGTCGGTCAAATCTTGCGGCGGCATCTCGCCTGTGGCGGCCGGTTGGCGCGTCATGGCGCGGCGCAGATCGCCCAGCTTCATGCCGCCCAACAACAGCACCGCGATGCCATAGACGATGAAGCCGCCGATCACCAATGCCGCCAGCGCGGCGATGGCGGTCACGCCGCCGCTATGCAACAGCGCATCCAATAAATAACTGCCGCCATAGAGGGCGCCGCCCATGACGAGGGCGGCCAGGATCAAGCGCGGTGCGCGGCGCTTGAATTGCGCATCGATGCGGAAATGGCCGCGGCGATGCAAGATCACCGCCATCAAAGTAAAGTTCAGCCAGCCGCTCAACGCCGAAGCCAATGCGATGCCGACATGCTTGAGCGACCAGATCAGCGCCAGGTTGAACGCGATGTTGGCAACGATGGCGACCAGCGCGATGTAAAGCGGCGTGCGCGTGTCGTGGCGAGCGTAGAAGCCCGGCGCCAAAGTCTTGACCAGCACATAGGCTGGCAGGCCGATCGAGTAGGCGGCCAGCGCGCCGGCGGTGCCGATGGTGGCGACGGCATCGAAAGCGCCGCGCTGGAACAGCACGCGCATGATCGGCTCGGCCAGCAAGCCGATGCCGATGGCGGCGGGCAGGCCGAACAGCAAGCCGATTTCCATGGCGCGGTTCTGGCTGGTCATGGCGTCGGCCGCATTGCCACTGCGCAATTGGCGCGACAACATCGGCAGCAGCGCCGTGCCGATGGTGATGCCGACCACACCCAAGGGAAGCTGGTTGATGCGGTCGGCGTAATACAAATAAGAGATCGAGCCGGCCGGCAGGAACGAAGCCCAAATCGTATCGAGCATCGAATTGATCTGCTGTACGCCGCCGCCGATTGCCGCCGGCAAAGTGAGCAAGGCCAGCCGCTTGATCGCCGGGTTCCAACGCGGCCAGAGGAAGCGCAACCGGAATCCTTCGCCGCTGCAGACGATGGTCAGCCAGATGTATTGAATGACGCCCGCTGCCAGCACGCCCCAGCTCAGCGCATAGCCGGCATTGGGCAGGTACACCGTCAGCAGCAGGCCGGCCGCGATCATGGTCAGGTTGAGCAAGATGGGCGTCGCGGCAACGTGGCCAAAGCGATCCAAGGTGTTGAGCACGCCACCTTGCAGCGAGACCAGCGAGATGAACAACAGATAGGGGAAGGTGATACGGCCGAACTCGGTGGCATAGCCCAGTACCACTTTGTCGTCATGCAAGCCCGGCGCCAGCATCAGCACGACGTAGGGCATCAGCACCATCAAGATGGCGCTGAACGGAATCAGCAAGGCCAGCAACGCCGCTTGCGCTTGCTCGGCGAACAGCCGGGCCGCGGCGCGGTCGTGCTCCTGCAGTTCCTTGGCGAAGAGCGGCACGAAGGCCAGGTTGAACGAACCTTCGGCAAACAGCCGGCGGAACAGATTGGGCAGGCGGAAGGCGATGAAGAAAGCGTCGGCGATCGGGCCGCTGCCCAATATGGCCGCCGTCACCATGTCGCGCAGGAAACCCGCGATGCGGCTCAGCATGGTGAAGCCGCCGACCAGGG
>JBBSNV010000541.1:0-1959 GCA_038260375.1 Reyranellales bacterium | reverse complement strand
GGCGGTATTTTCCTGAATGTTGCGCCGGACTTCGTCCAAGCCCGACTCTCTGACGAGATCGTCGACGTGACCTTGGAATTCGCGGGCCATGCCGCGCGCAGCGGTGATCCATTTGCCAAGGCTGCGCAACACAACCGGCAAATCTTTCGGCCCGATAAGAATCAGCGCGACGACGGCGATGACCGCCATCTCGCTCCAGGTAATGCCGAACATGAACTAAGCCTCGCGCCGCATCGCCCGCCGGTGCTGCTAGGCCGGTCAGCTTTGACCGGCGGTTTCCTTGGTGCCGGTGGTGGCGGTCGAGGTGGTGCCGGTGCCGATGATGCGCGGCTCGCCATTGGCAGCAGTGCCCGGCTGCGGTGCCGAGGGCGTCACGCCCTCATCCGGCCCCATGCCCTTTTTGAACGACTTCAAGCCTTTGCCGAAATCGCCCATCAGCTGCGAGATCTTGCCGCGACCGCCGAACAACAGCAGCACCACGGCCAGCACGATCAGCCAATGCATCACACTAAAACTACCCATGTCGAAACCTCCTGACGGTCGCTTTTTGCCGCGGCAAACCGCCGGCCCTGTTCCGGCGGATATTGGCAAACTTGCGCTGGTGACGCAATGACGGGCGGCCGCTTTCGCCAGTCGTTATGCCCTCTGATGTAGGGCGGCACGCAAGATTAATCAAAGCCTTATTGCGCGCTGTTGCGGCGCAATATGATGATTAAACGGGCTTTTCGTCGTCGCTTTCGGCCGATTCGCCGCCATCCAGCGGTTCATCCGCTTCTTCGCCGTCGCCCGGTTCAAGCGGCAGATCGCCGTCTTCCGGACGGTAAACCGTGATGTTGGCGTTGGCGTCGAGCAGGCCGGCGGCTTTCAATTCATCGAAGCCCGGCAGATCTTCCAACGCCGCCAGCCCGAAATGCTCGAGGAAGAACGTAGTCGAACCCCAGGTCACCGGCATGCCCGGCGCACGACGCCGGCCCAAGGGTTGGATCCAACCTTGCTCGAACAGCAGGTCGAGCGTGCCCTTGCTCAAGCCGACGCCGCGAATGGCCTCGATCTCGGCCCGGGTGACCGGCTGGTGATAGGCGATGCTCGCCAAGGTCTCGACCGCGGCGCGCGACAGTTTGCGCGACACCTGCTTCTCGATCTTCAGTCGGTCCTTCAGATCGGGCGCGGTGCGAAAGGTCCAGCCGCCCGCCACCTTGACCAGATTGACGCCGCGATTGGCGTAAAGCTCTGCCAGCTCGGCCAGCAGCGCGGCCAGATCGACGCCATCGGGCAGGCGTTCGACCAACGCCGCCTCGTCCAAGGTGGTGGCGCTGGCGAAGATCAGCGCTTCGAGCAGGCGCAAGTTCTGGGCGTCGTCCATTATCCGTCTTGTCCCCGAAGGCTAACGTCCTAGCGACGGCGCCCTATTCCGATTGCGTGTCCGATTTCGGCCGTTTGCGCACAAAAATCGGGCCGAAAGCCTGGTTCTGTTGCAGTTCCAACTGGCCCTCCTTGACCATGTGCAGCGAGGCCACGAAGGTGCTGGCCATGGCAGAGCGGCGCTTCATAACGTCCTGCAGGCCGGGCGGCAAGAAGCTCAACAAGGATTGCCAATCCACTGCGATGCCCAACATCCGACTCAAGCGCTCGGCTGCCTCCTCCACCGAATAGAATTCCATCGGCTTGATCTGCAGTACGGCCGGATCGGTGCGGCGGTGGATCTCGCCATAGGTCTTGAGCAGGTCGTAAAGATTGACCGCCCAGATCGGATGGCGCACCACCGGCACGCCCTCGGGCTCACCACGGCGGAACACGTCGCGGCCCAGCTGGGCGCGCGCCATCAGGCGCAAGCCGGCCTCTTGCATGGCCTCGAGCCTACGCAGCTGCCAGGCCAGCGCCTCGGCCATCTGCTCGGCGGTGGGCTGGTCTTCCAAGGTTTCCACCTCGGGCAGCAGCAAACGCGATTTCAGATAGGCC
>JBBSNV010000540.1:0-1983 GCA_038260375.1 Reyranellales bacterium | reverse complement strand
TGGGATCGTGGCGCGATGCTTCGCCGGCCCGCACGCCCAAAATCGACAAACCCTTGATCAACACGTGATTGCTTTGCAGCGCCGTAGGCCCGCCCGAGGTGAAGCCGATCACCAGCACCCGCGCGCCGAAGGCGGCGCAACGCAACGAGCGCGCCAGCACCTCGCCGCCCACCGGATCGAACACCACGTCGGCGCCGCGCCCAGATGCTTGCCCAGCTGTACCGCCGCCATGCCCATGCCGCCCGACGCGCCATGCACCAGCAGCACTTCGCGCGGCTGCAATCGGCCGCGATGCACCAGCGCGTGATAGGCGGTCTTGGCGCCGACCTGATAGGCCGCGCCTTCGGCGAACGACCAGTCGTTGGGTAGAGCAATGGCATCGACCGCGCGCGCCACGGCGTATTCGGCAAAGCATCCCGAGCGCGAGCCGAAAATGATGGGCTGGCCGGGATTCAGATTACTCACGCCCTCGCCCAGCGCGGCGACTTCGCCCGCCCCTTCGATGCCCGGCGTGAAGGGCAGCGGCGGCTTGCGCTGATATTGGCCCGCCACCGTCAGCACATCGGGGAAGTTCAGCGCCGCGGCGCGCACCCGCACCAACACTTCACCAGCCTTAGGCGCTGGGGTCGGCAATTCGACCAACTTCAGCACCGAAGGATCGCCCAGCCGGTCGCATAAAATCGCCCGCATGGAATTCCTGTTTGTCGTTTGCGCAATTAAAGCCGCAGCGCGCCCTTGCGATCCAGCGGTATTTGGCTGCAGGCAATTGCGACGGCCGCGCCACAATCGAAGCCAGCTTTATGGCGAATCCAAGGAATTTGCACTGGGCCAGGGATAGCGCGCGCTTCCGCTGCGAAAGGTATAGAGAGCGCCGCGCAGGGGTTGCCGGTGCAACGCAGGAGAGAACCATGGCTGGAAAATTTCGTCGCACGATCCTCGCCGTCGCCCTTTTGGCAGTGGCCGGTGGCACTTTGAGCGCTTGCGCGGTGTATGCCGATCGTCCCTACGGCCATCACGGCTGGAACGACCGTGATCGCGATCATGATCGCGACCACGATCATCGTCGCTGATGGCGACCACGATCATCGTCGCTGATGGCGACCACAATCATCGTCGCTGATAGAGATTGACGGCCGGTCTAGGCACTCGGTCTCCCCCGCCAAAATCGGCCGCAATAGCGGGCCGGCGGATTGCCGCAAGGCAGTTCGTCCGGCCCGTTTGCTATTCGCCCCACTCGTTGGGCTGCGCCAGGGCGTAACGGAACAGTCGTGCCGTGATGCGGTCTTTCAGGCTGGTAGGGTTTTGCAGACCAAGCCGCGCCAAGGCACGCACATCGTCATCGCCCACCTTACCGATTGCCAGCGAATGGAACAGCGCCACGATCGTCTTGATCCGCGAGGCGGACAACACTTGCAGCCGCTCCAGACCACGCACCGTTACTTGCTCCGTGGCATCGAGATCGCTGCCGAACGGATAATCCGGCAACAGGCCGGCCTGCCGCGCTGGGCGTAGCTTCTCAGCCAATCGTTCGGGCAGGTTCTGCCGGAACGTATCGGCAATGCGATAATCGGCTTCGATCTTGCCGTTGGCCTTGGCTTGGCGCAGCAACTCGTCCTGAAAGCGCGAATCGGCGATGGCAAGCATCGCCGCGATACAATCGCGGTCGGTCTTGCCGCGCAGATCGGCCACGCCATATTCGGTGGCGATCATGTCGCGCAAATGGCGCGGGATGGTCGAGATGCCATACGACCATTTGATATTCGAGAACGTCTTGCCTTTGGAACTGCGCACGGCATTGACTGCCAGGATCGAGCGGCCGTCGGCCAGCGCTTGTGCCTGCGCCACGAAATTATACTGGCCGCCGACGCCGCTCACCACCTGCCCGTCTTCTCGCGTGTCGGAGATTACCTCGCCCAGCAACGTCGCCATCATGCCGCTATTGATGAAACGGCCTTTGATGCGATCGGCGCGCTTGCGCGGCTC
>JBBSNV010000539.1:0-1986 GCA_038260375.1 Reyranellales bacterium | reverse complement strand
GCCTTGTGCTCGGTCACCTGCGTGATGATGTGCCTGCCCTTGGCGGTGTGAGCGCCGGCGGCGTGGCATCGACGCTTTGCGGCCCGGGAGTGGGCATAGGGGGCGCGGGTGGCGTCACGGTCGGCATCGCCTGCGGCGGCGTGGCCGGCGGAATTTGCGGGATGGGCGGCGGCGGCAGAAGTTTCTCTGGCCCGGTCGGCACCGAACCCGGCGAGATGCGGTCGTACACCGTCTTGTCCTGATCCGGCACCACCATGCCGCCGGGCGAATCGGGTTTGATCTTGATCGGTTTGTCGTCGGCACGGATCAGCGGGATGATGCCCTCGCCACCCGATTTCAGATCCTGCTCATGGGCCCAATAAACCACGCCGCCGAAGCTGGCCAAGGCCGCGAGCGATACCATCAAAGTCAGCCAGCGGCCGCGCCGTCGCGTCAACCGCGCCAAGCGATCGGGCGCAGCAGCCGTTGTTTGCGGCGCCAAGGGCGGATTGAAGATCGGCCGCCGGTCCATCAGCGCATTTCCTCCGCCGGCTTGACGTTGAACACGGCGAGGCCAGCGCTGATCACGCCGCCCACTGCCTGCACCAAGGCCAAGCGCGCTTTGGTTAGCGCAGCGTTGCCCTCGACGATGAAGCGCAAGGAAGCGTCGTCCTTGCCGCGATTCCAATGCGCATGGAAAGCCGAAGCCAGGTCGTAGAGATAGAACGCCAAGCGATGCGGCTCATGCGCCAGAGCCGCGGCCTCGACGGTGCGCGGCCAACTGGCCATCTGCCGCACCAAGGCCAGCTCGCCACTATCGGTCAGCGGCGCCAAATCGGCCTGCACCAATTCGGCCGGCGTCGCGGCCAAGCCGGCTTGCGCCGCCTGGCGCATCACCGAGCGGGTGCGGGCATGGGCGTATTGCACGTACCACACCGGGTTATCGCGCGACTGTTCCGTGGCCTTCACCAGGTCGAAATCGAAGGGCGCATCGTTCTTGCGCGTCAGCATCAAAAACCGCACCACATCCTTGCCGACATCGTCGATCAGGTCGCGCAGTGTAACAAAAACCCCGGATCTTTTCGACATCTTCACCAACTCGCCGCCCTTCATCAGGCGCACGATCTGGCAAACTTTGACGTCCAGGCTGGCTTTCCGGCCGGTAACCGCCGCCACCGCCGCCTGCATGCGCTTGATATAGCCGCCATGGTCGGCGCCCCAGACATCGATCATGTCGGTGAAACCGCGCATGAATTTGTCGTGGTGATAGGCGATGTCGTTGGCGAAATAGGTGTAGGAGCCGTCCGATTTTTTGAGCGGCCGGTCGACGTCGTCGCCGAACTCGGTGGCGCGGAACAGGGTCTGCTCGCGGTCTTCCCAGTCTTCGACCTGCTTGCCCTTGGGCGGTTTGAGCCGGCCCTGATAGATCAAGCCGTTCGCTTCCAACGAGGCCAGCGCGCGCTCGACCGCGCCCGATTCGACCAACTCGCGCTCGGAGCTGAATACGTCCTGGTGGATGCCGAGCGCTTCAAGGTCGAGCTTGACGCTTTCCATCTGCGCTGCGACGGCGAAGCGACGGATGATCGGCAGCCACTCGGCTTCCGGCGCGGTGCGGAACTTCTCGCCGTATTGCTCGATCAGAGCGCGGCCGACGTATTTCAGATACTCGCCGGGATAAAAGCCTTCCGGGATTTCACCGATGTCGTCGCCCAAGGCTTCGCGATAACGCAGCCAGGCAGAACGCGCCAGGGTATCGACCTGGGCGCCGGCATCGTTGATGTAATATTCGCGCGTGACGTCGTAGCCGACTTTTTCCAACAACGAAGCCAACACGACGCCGAACACCGCACCGCGTGCATGGCCGACGGTCAACGGTCCGGTCGGATTGGCCGAGACGTATTCGACGCTGACTTTGCGTTGGGCGCCGACTTTGCTGTCGCCGTATTTGGCGCCGGCGGCCAACACGTCGCCCAGCCGCGCGCGCCAGAAATCGTCGGCGAGGCGCAG
>JBBSNV010000538.1:0-1993 GCA_038260375.1 Reyranellales bacterium | reverse complement strand
AATCGGCCAAGTGATCAAGGTCATCAACGAAAACGAAGTCAACGTGCAAATCGCCGAGGGCGTGCGCGTGCGCATGCTGCGCTCCAACATCACCGATGTGATCGCCAAGGACCAGCCGATCAAGGGCGAAGCCAGGGGCAAGGACGAAGAGATCGCCGAGGAAGACAAGCCGATGCTGCCGCCGCCGTCGGCGGTGCAGCGCCCGGCTGGCCTAGCCGGACTTTTCGGCCTTGGCAAACCCAAGAACTGACCAATATTGGGTAAGGGAAGGCGGCCGGCAGCGGCCGCCGCTTGGGGTTAGACCGCTATGATGAACATGCCGCGATGGAAGATCGCCCTGATTCTGGGGGTGTGTCTGCTCGGGGTCCTATTGTGCCTGCCCAATTTCTTCTCGCGCGACGAAGTGGCCAAATGGCCGGGCTTCGTGCCGCACCGCCAGGTTAGCCTGGGGCTGGATTTGCAGGGCGGTGGCTATTTCCTGCTCGAAGTCGGCATCAAATCGGTAATCGACGAGCAGCTCAACAGCATCGGCGAGTCGCTGCGCGGCGATTTGCGCAAGGCGCAGATCCGCTTTACCGATCTCGACGTCAAGGACGGCGCCATCGTCATCGTCTTGCGCGAGCCCAAGGATGCCGCGGCCGCGGCCGATATCCTGCGCAAGCTGGACAACAATTTGGCGGTTACCACCGAAGCGGACAGCTCGATCCGCGCGACGTTTAGCGAAGTCGCCCTGCGCGACAAGCAAAAGCAGATCGTCGAGCAATCGATCGAGATCATTCGCCGTCGTATCGACGAGAGCGGCACCAAGGAATTGACCGTGCAGCGCCAGGGCACCGACCGCATCCTGTTGCAGGTGCCGGGCTTGAAGGACCCCAGCGAGATTCTCAAATACCTGCAAGTGGCCAAGCTGGAATTCCATTTGGTCAACGACAACGTGTCGTTGGCCGAAGCCAATTTGAAGGGCGTGCCGCCCACGTCCGAAATCGTGCCGAATGCCGAGAAGGACCGCTACGCCGGCGCGCCGACGCATTACGTGCTGTACAAGCGTATCGTGGTCGGCGGCGATTCGCTGACCAACGCCTCGCCGCAAAACGACCAGGGCCGCTGGCTGGTCAGCTTCCGCTTCGACAGCGCCGGCGGCCGCCGCTTCTGCCAGGCCACCACCGAGAACGTGCACAGGCAGCTCGCCATCGTGCTCGACCGCAAGGTGATCAGCGCGCCAACCATCCAGACCGCGATTTGCGGCGGCAGCGGCCAAATCACCGGCAGTTACACCGCCCAATCTGCCACCGACCTGGCGCTGCTGCTGCGCGCTGGCGCCTTGCCGGCCTCGCTCAACATCATCGAGCAGAGCACGGTCGGCCCCGATCTGGGCGCCGATTCGATCCGCGCCGGCGTCATCTCGATCGTCGTCGCCGCCGGGCTGGTGGTGATCTACATGGTGCTGGCCTATGGTTTGTTCGGCCTGTTCGCCGACATCGCGTTGATCTTCAACCTGGTGATCACCTTGGCGATCATGTCGCTGCTGCAGGCGACCCTGACCTTGCCAGGCATCGCCGGCCTGTTGCTGACCTTGGGCATGTCGGTCGACGCCAACGTGCTGATTAACGAGCGCATCCGCGAGGAGGTCAAACTCGGCCGCTCGCCGATCTCGGCGATCGACGCCGGCTTCAGCCGCGCCTTCAGCACCATTTTCGATGCCAACGTCACCACCTTGTTGAAGATGTTCCTGCTGTTCATGTTGGGCACTGGTGCGGTCAAGGGCTTCGCCGTGACCATCGGGCTCGGCATCTTGTGCTCGATGTTCACCGCGTTGGTGCTGGTGCGCATGATGATCAATTTGTGGTTCCGCTGGCGCCGTCCAGCGGCGCTGGTGGTGTAGCCCATGCGCCTGCGCTTTATCCCCGATCACACCAATTATCCGTTCATGCGTGGCCGGTTCGCCGGCTTGGGCGTGTCGTTTCTGCTCAGCGTGATCTCGGTGGTGCTGTTT
>JBBSNV010000537.1:0-1998 GCA_038260375.1 Reyranellales bacterium | reverse complement strand
CGCACCACCGGCTCGGTGCCTGATTTGCGCACCAGCAGGCGCCCGCCTGCGCCCAGTTGGCGCTCCGCCTCGACAATGGCGGCGCGGATCGGCGGGGCGGAAAGATCGCCAACGTATTTCACCGAGCGCAGCAGTTGGGGCACCGGCTCGAACGGGCGGCACACTTCGGAAGCCGGTCGCTCGGCCCGCACCAACACCGCTAGCGCCTGCAGCGCGGCCATCAGGCCGTCGCCGGTGGTGGCGTAATCGGCAAAGATAATGTGGCCGGATTGCTCGCCGCCCAGATTGAAACCGTCGGCGCGCATGCGTTCCAGCACGTGACGATCGCCCACCTTAGTGCGCAGCAATTTCAGATTGCGCCCGCCCAGGAAACGCTCCAAGCCGAGATTGGACATCACGGTGGCGACGACGCCCTCACCCACCAGCCGGCCCTCGCCATGCCAATAGGTCGCGATCATGCCCATCAGCTGATCGCCGTCGATCAGCGCGCCGGTCTCATCGACCATCACCACGCGGTCGGCATCGCCATCCAGCGCGATGCCGAGATCGGCGCCATGCGTTACGACCTGCCCGGCCAACAACGACGGATGGGTCGAGCCGCAGTCGCGGTTGATGTTAAAGCCGTCGGGCGTCACCGCCACCGGTATCACCTCGGCGCCCAACTCCCACAGCACTTGCGGTGCGATCTTGTAGCCCGCGCCATTGGCGCCATCGATCACGATCTTCAAACCGTCCAAGCGCAAGCCGCGCGGGAAAGTGGCTTTGACGAATTCGCCGTAACGGCCCAGCGCGTCGTCCAAGCGCCGGGCGCGACCCAAGGCATCGGGTGCCGCGCGGCGCGTTTCGATGTCGGATGCCACCAGGGTTTCGATTTCGGTTTCGATTTCGTCAGATAATTTATTGCCGTCGGGACCAAAGAATTTCAGGCCGTTATCCTGGAATGGATTGTGCGAGGCGGAAATCATTACGCCCAGATCGGCGCGCAACGAGCGGGTCAGCATCGACACCGCCGGCGTCGGCACCGGGCCCAGCAGGATCACGTCCATGCCGATGGCGATGAAGCCCGCGGTCAGCGCCGGCTCCAACATATAGCCCGACAGGCGCGTATCCTTGCCGATCACCACCTGATGACGGTGATCGCCGCGATGGAACGACAAGCCGGCCGCCATGCCCACGCGCAAGGCAGTCTCGGCCGTCATGGGCTCGAGATTGGCCGTGCCGCGCACACCGTCGGTGCCGAAAAGCTTAGGAGTCATGGTCGCACCATAGCCCAAGCCGCGATCCGGTTGCACCCTTGGCTTATGTCCCGGCAACTGCGGATTTATCGAACCGGGACAGCATCTTCAACGCTTGCACAGTCTCGGCCACGTCATGCACGCGCAGCAACCGCACCCCGGCCTGCGCCATTAGCAGCGCCACCGCTAGGGAGCCGCCCAATCGGTCGTTGGCACCGGTGCCGCCGCTTAACTTGCCGATGAAGCTTTTGCGCGAGGCGCCGATCAACAGCGGCAGGCCCAGCGCCAACAACCGATCGACGCCTTGCAGCAGCGCCAGGCTGTGCTCGGCTTTCTTGGCGAAGCCCAGGCCGGGATCGAGCGCCAGTCGCGATCGCGCAATGCCCGCCGCTTCGCACGCCGCCACACGGACCATCAGCCAATCGGCCACCTCACCGACCACATCAGCATAATCGGCGTGGCTGTTCATGTCGGCCGGCGTGCCGCGCATATGCATCAGCACGATCGCAGCATCGCGCTTGGCCAGCAGCGGCAGCGCCGCCGGATCGTGGGTCAAGCCGGATACGTCGTTGACGATGCGTGCGCCCGCCTCGAGCGCCGCTGCCATAACGATGGCATGTCTTGTATCGATCGACACCAGCACGTTATGTCGCGCCAAGCCTCCGACCACCGGCAGCACGCGGCGCAACTCTTCCTCGATCGGCACCGGCACCGCGCCCGGCCGGGTCGATTCGCCACCGACGTCGATGATGGAGGCGCCCTG
>JBBSNV010000536.1:0-2019 GCA_038260375.1 Reyranellales bacterium | reverse complement strand
GAATCCTTGCTGGCGCCTTTGCGAGGCGCGGCGGTCGGAGCTTTTTTACTGGAGCGGGCGATGGTCGTTACCCCTTTTTGATGCGCTTGCCGGCGCGGATGGCGGTGGCCGAAGCCGGATGCAGGCGCGAGCGAATGAATACCCAGGCCGGCGCCGCCCGCGCGGCCAACTCGAAAGCCTGTTCCGGCTTGATGCGCTGGCTGGCAAAGCGTCGCGCCGCCTGGCTCGACAATGCGCGCAGAGAATAGGCAGGCCGGTCGAAAACCGCAATCGGCAGCAATCCGAAAATCTGCCGCCAGCCCCTCCAGCGCGCAATCTGCGCCAGATTGTCGGCGCCCATCAGCCAGACAAAACGCACGCCGGGAAAACGCCGCTGCAAGGCGCGCAAGGTGTCGATCGTGTAGCGCGTGCCCAGCTTGCTTTCGATGTCGGTGACTTTGATGCGCCGGCCATGCGCCACCTGTTGTGCGGCGGCGACGCGCTCGGCCAATTCGGCCATGCCAGCACGCGGCTTGAGCGGGTTTTGCGGCGACACCAGCCACCACACTTCGTCCAGACGCAGTCGCTTCAGCGCCTCGCGGCTGATATGCAGATGCCCGGCATGGGCGGGGTTGAACGAACCGCCCAGCAAGCCGATGCGCCGGCCCCTCGGAGCCACCAGCGACGCAATGATGGTTTCCCCCGGCATTGCGGCTAAGAACTCTCGAAGGTGTTCTTACAAGCCAAGGTCCTAAGGTCGATCGGCTTGTCGGCGGGAAAGCGGACGGCGCAATAGGTGAATTCGGCGCGGAACTTGCCGTCGACATGGATCATGTATTTATACAGGCCCGGCGGATCGGCATCGTTGACGCACCATGTGCCTTCCAGGCGGCCGTCGCGGGTGACGTCCCGGATGTGGCGCGTGGTGGTGTCGGAGTTGGCGTTGATGGCGATGCCGGGGCCGGTGTCGAAGCGGGTCTTGCCCGAAAGTTGTTGGATCTCGACCAGATCGACTTCGCGGTCAGGGCCGGGCACCGCGACCGACCAGCCGAAGCAACTGCGCACTGGCCACAGCGGAATGACGTTGGTGCGCTCGGGCCCTTGCACGACGTTGCCGGCGGCATCGGTGATGTAGACGAACGGATAATTGGCGCCCTGCGCCTGGGCCAAAGCTGGGAATAGCACCGGCAACATTGCCAGCAGGCAGGCGAGGGCGCGCGCTACTTTAGCCATGACCGACATTCTCATGACCGACATTCTACGGCCTGATCTGGCCCGTGCCCTGGACGATGTTCTTGTAGATCGTTAGTTCGGCCAGGCCGACCGGTCCGCGCGCATGCAGGCGGTTGGTCGAAATGCCGATCTCCGCGCCCAGGCCAAATTCCGCACCATCGGCAAATTGTGTCGAGGCGTTGTGCATGACGATGGCGCTATCGACGCGCTGCAGGAAATGCTGCGCCGTCTTGGCATTGTCGGTGACGATCGATTCGGTGTGCTGCGAGCCGTAGCGCTCGATATGGGCGATGGCGGCATCGACACCATCGACTGCGGCGATCGACAGGATCGGCGCCAGATATTCGGTGCGCCAATCCTGCTCGCTGGCGGGCTTGATGCGGGCATCGAGCTTTTGCACGGCGGCATCGCCGCGCAGCTCGCAGCCCAGCGCGATCAGTTTCTCGATGATGCCGGGCAGATGCGAGGCCAACACCTGCTTATCGATCAGCAAGGTCTCGGCCGAGCCGCACACGCCGGTGCGGCGCATCTTGGCGTTGGCCACGATCTCGGTTGCCATGGTCTGGTCGGCATCGCGATCGACATAGACGTGGCACAGGCCTTCATAATGCTTCAGCACCGGCACGCGGCTGTCATTGCTGACGCGGTCGATCAAGCTGCGCCCGCCGCGCGGCACGATCAGGTCGAGCCATTTGGTCGCCGCCAGCAGTGCGCCGACCGCGGCGCGATCGGTGGTCGGCACCAATTGGATGGCATCGACCGGCAAATTGCTTTCGCTTAGTGCCTGGCGCAGCAATTCGGCGATGG
>JBBSNV010000535.1:0-2020 GCA_038260375.1 Reyranellales bacterium | reverse complement strand
ATCGGGTCGAGCGAGGCAAAGTCGGGCTCGATGCCGACGGCAAAGCCGGGGCAATCGAGCGAGCCGATATCGACCTGGCCGTCCTCGATGTCGAGCCGCACCACGCCATCGGCATCTTTATAGAGACGCGGATGGGCGGCCAGATAGGCCAGTTGCTCGCCGCGCGGCCGGCCGCTCATGCCGTTGATGACGTGGTGGCCGTTGCGCTCGACATGGGTGAGGCCGAGCAGCGCCACCAGCGCCATGTCCTGCTGCACCGAAATGCCGGGCAAAGTCGTGAGGTCTTCGGCCGACATGAAATAGCGCGCCTTCTTGTCCTGCGCGTTCCACATCTCGCAGCGCGCGCGGTTGATCAGCGATTTGTAGAAGCCCTTGCAGTCCTTGCTCGACACGCCAGCATAGCCCAGCGCCTTGGCGCGCAGGAAGGCGTCGATATCGCCATCCGATTCGTCGATGATCACCGGCCGCTTGGCCGCCAGCGCCGCCACGCTTTCGCTCAGCGCCGCCTGGCGCTTGATCGGTTGTTCGATGAACAGAATCGATTCGCGCAGGCGTTTCAGCTTCTTTTCGCTTTCGATGGCATTCCACAATTCCAGCACGCCGGCGGCATCGGCATATTGCTCGTTGCCGTCGAGGCTGGCGTGGTACGGGCCTGGCATGCGGTCGAGCACGCCGGCGATCGATGTCAGCCGCGCCACGTCTTTCTCGACATTGCCGCCGACCTTGAGCTTGAAGTAACGCTGCTTATAGGTCGCGACGATCTCCTCCAAGGTCTCGGGCAGGCCATCGTTGACGCGTTGCTCTTTGGTCTGGTCGGCAGCGACGATGGGATCGAGCATGCCCACGGTGTGGCGCACATGTAGGTGCTTGAGCGGCTTCAGATTGTGCAGGAATTTTTCGAAATCGAAGCCGGCCAAGTCAGGCGCCACGGCGGTTGGCGCCATGCCCGCCAGGTTGCGGCGGATCAAGTCATAGAACGACAGCCCCAGCAGCTTGCCCAACGCATCGATCACACAGCGATCGATCATCGCCGGCCCGTAGCTCGCCACCAGCGGCGGCAGGCGGTGGCGCGCGCCTTCTTCGAGTTGCGGCGCATAGGCCGACGCGAAATGGCCGAACGCGGTCATCGCGCCATGGGCTTTGTAGTTGCGCGCCGCAATCTCCAAGGCCAAACGCAGCTGATCGAGATTGTCGTCGTCGCTGATCTCGGGATTCTTGTCGAACCATTTGGCGCCCAGCGCCTCGGCGGCATAACCCCATTGGCTGCGCCCGTCGGCCAGCTCGATGCGCGCGCGGGCCACCACCTGGCGGCCATGCGTCACGGTGATGACGCCGAAGCGAAACGGCAGGCGCAACACGTACGGCCATTCGTAGAATTCGATCTCGCGCACAAGCAGCAGCGGTGCGTTGTTGCTCTTGCTCATGCCAAGCTCTCCTCGATGCCGCGCAGATAGCCGATGGCGCGCGCGGCCGACCCCATCCCGTCGGGCAAATAGTCGAACGGCTCGACCGCGGCCCAGCCTTTGTAGCCATTGCGTTTCAGCGCCGCCAGGATCGGCGCGAATTTCATCTCACCCTGGCCTGGCCCGCGCCGGTTGGGATCGTTGAACTGGATATGCGCCACCATGCCGGTCGGCAGCCAGCGATCCAGCACTTGCTCGACCGGCTCGGCTTCGCTCTTACCGGCCGCCGAACAATCGACCATGGTGCGCAGATGTGGGTTGCCGATCGCGCCTACGATCTCGGCGGCGTCAGCGACCGTGTTGACGAAATTGGCATCGGGCGGCGCCAAGGGTTCGATGCAATAGGTGACGCCGGCCTTGGCGGCATCCTCGGCGATGGCGGCAAAAGCATCGCGGCCGCGTCGGCGCGCGGCTTCGGCATCTCGACCATCGGGAATACGCCGCTGGCCGGGCGAGCCATGCACCAGCACCTCGCCGCCCAGATCGGCGCACAGCCCGATCAGCCGGCGCATCACATCCAGGGTGCGCTCGCGCACCGCTGGGTCGGCGCTGGTGAT
>JBBSNV010000534.1:0-2023 GCA_038260375.1 Reyranellales bacterium | reverse complement strand
GCCACGCCGGCATTGTTGATCAGCACGTCGATCGGCATACCCTTGAGGCGCTCAGCCAGTTGCTCGATCGAGTTGTCGTCGTCGACATCGAGCGCAAACAGCGACACATCGCCGGTCAGCTTGTTGAGCTCAGTGGCGCCAGCGAGATTGCGGCAGGCGGCCAACACCTTCCAGCCGTGAGCGGCGTATTGGCGCGAGAATTCCAGGCCGATGCCGCGGCTGGCGCCGGTGATCATGACGGTTGGCATGCGCACTATCCTTTGCGTCGTATTGATTGCGCCGCGCTAACCGCGGCGTCGAGCGGTGACTTCGATTTCGATTTTGATGCGTGGATCGACCAACGCGCAGATCAGCGCCGTCGCGGCCGGCCGCGCCTTGCCGAGATATTTGCCGAAGATTGGCGCAGCCCGCTCGAAATAGGCTTGGTCGGTCAGGTAATAATGCACCCGCACCACGTCGTTGAGGCTGCTCCCCGCCTCTTTCAGCGCGGCAGCGACGTTGCGGAAGCATTGATGCGTCTGCTCGATCAGATCGTCCTTGATCGCCATCTTGGCGTATTCGAAACCGGTGGTGCCGGAGACGAAGATCCATTTGCCGTCGACCACGGCGCGCGAATAGCCAGCCAGCTTCTCGAACGACGATCCCGATGAGATAAATTTACGCGTCATGTCAGTGTACGCGCTCGACGGCCATGGCGGTGGCTTCGCCGCCGCCGATACACAACGAGGCCACGCCGCGTTTGAGGTCGTATTTCTGCAGCGCCGCCAGCAAAGTCACCAGAATGCGCGCACCCGAGGCGCCGATCGGGTGGCCCAGCGCACAGGCGCCGCCATGCACATTGACCTTGTCGTGCGGCAAATCGAGTTCGCGCATCGCCGCCATGGTCACCACGGCAAAGGCCTCGTTGATCTCGTAAAGATCGACCTCGTCCGCCTTCCAACCGGTTTTGTCGAAGAGCTTCTTAACGGCGCCGATCGGTGCAGTGGGGAAATCCGACGGCTTGCCGGCATGGGTGGTGTGGCCGTGGATCACCGCCAGTGGCTTCAGCCCCCGCGTCTCGGCTTCGGAACGGCGCATCAGCACCAGCGCCGCACCGCCATCGGAGATCGAGCTGGAATTGGCCGGCGTCACCGTACCGTCCGGCCGGAACGCGGGCTTCAGGGTCGGGATCTTGTCGAGCCGCGCCTTGCCCGGCTGCTCGTCCTCGCTAATCGTTTCGCCCTTGGCCGTGACCGCCACGATCTCGCCCTTGAAGCTGCCGTCCTTGATCGCCTTCTGGGCGCGGGTCAGCGAGGAAATGGCGAAATCGTCTTGCTGCTTCCGGGTGAATTGGAACGCCTGGGCGCAATCCTCGGCAAAAGTGCCCATCAGTCGGCCCTTGTCGTAGGCGTCTTCAAGCCCGTCGAGGAACATATGGTCGAGCACCCGGCCATGACCCAGGCGATAGCCGCCGCGCGCTTTGTCGAGCAGGTAGGGCGCGTTGGTCATGCTCTCCATGCCGCCCGCCACCATCACGTCGTTGGTGCCAGCCAGGATCAAGTCGTGCGCCAGCATGGCGGCCTTCATACCCGAGCCGCACATCTTATTGATGGTGGTGGCGCCGACATCGTTGGGAATACCGGCGCCGATCGATGCCTGGCGCGCTGGTGCCTGGCCAAGGCCGGCCGGGAGCACGCAACCCATGATCACTTCGTCGACCTCGTCGGCTTTGACACCAGCGCGTTGCAACGCGGCGGCGATCGAGGCCGCGCCCAGCTGCGGCGCGATCATGTCCTTCAACACACCCTGGAAGCCGCCCATTGGCGTCCGCGCGGTGCCGACGATGACGATGGGATCGCTATTGGCCATGCCGATTGCTCCTTACAAACCAAACCGAAAAAACAACTAAGTGCGCCAGGACGGATCCTTGCGATCGAGCATGCGCAGCAGCGCCGGCCACTCGCGGCTCTGCGTAGTGCCGATGCCGGCCGCACCGCTATCCCATTGCTGGGCGGTGTGCTCCATGACCTCGACCGGCGGCAGG
>JBBSNV010000533.1:0-2032 GCA_038260375.1 Reyranellales bacterium | reverse complement strand
GAAGCGCGCTCGATGGTGCTGATGGCCACTTTGAAGATCGACGATGCCGATGCCACGGTACGGCGCAAGGCGGCCTCGGCCTGCAAAGTTCAAATCGGCAAATCAGGCAGGATCGTCGGCCAAGGCGCGGTGCAGCTGCATGGCGGCATGGGCGTGACCGACGAGCTGTCGGTCAGCCACTACTTCAAGCGCCTGACCATGATCGACAGCGTGTTCGGCAACCAGCAGCATCACCTGACCCGCTACGGGCTGTTGATGGCGGCTTAGTTCGCAAGGATCATCATCCCGGCCAAGCGCTCATTCCCCGCGCAGGGTTGGTGTGTCGGCTGCGCGCAAACCAACATGAGCGCGCGAGCCGGGGGCAAGATATTGGCGTTTGCCTAGACATAGGCCCCGGATAACGCGGCACTTCGCTGCGCTCAGCTTCACGCTTCCGGGGTGATGAGGTGGACGGCCCCGATATGGCATCGATGTGCCAAAGTGGTTGTGTGAACGAATCACTTAAGAGGGACCGTCCAGCCGCCTAACCACCACCGCCTTCAGGAGTTACGTGCAACGACGATGGGCTGACAATCGATCAAGCGATCCCGCAATTCCCTAAATCGTCTTGTGCCTTAGAGCGCGCTGGGGTGATTTGCGAAGCGGGATGGCATATTCCATCACGGCCAGCGGGCAACGCACCGCACCTCACAGGCCGGACACATGACCGCACTCGATTGCTCCGACCGCCCGCACAAAACTCTTGACCGACAGGGGCCGTCCACACATGACGAGTTTATAGGGTTTTCGTTATTTCACTTCCAATGCGGCGGCCAGGTCTTTTGCACGACCTGTAGCGCCGTCATGCGGGCAGCCCAGGCGGTGAGGGTGGGGCCGAGCAGATCGGCCGGGGTATTAGGAACGCGCTTGGCGAAGCGCTGCACCAGCTCAATGAACGGATAAAGCGTAAAATCGGCCGCCGACGGATCGCCGGCCAGGTACTCGCCACCGAACGCCTTTTCCCAGCGCGATAGTTCGGTCTGCAGCGCCGCTATCGCGGCGCCGATCGCTGCTTCGGTGCGTTGCTCGGGCGGGGCGTAGATTACCGCTTCGGCCAGATGTTCGACCGCCGGCGCGATATAGCCGTCGATTTCGCGGATCAATTGGCGTTGCCGCGCGCGTTGTTGCACATCGAGTGAGAACAAGCGCGGCACCTGCGGCCAGCGCTCCTCGACGTATTCCACGATGGCCGAAGATTCGGTCAGCACGAACTTGCCGTCTTTCAGCACCGGCACTTTCTGGCGCGGATTGAGTTTGGCAAAAGTCGGCGTCTCCAGATCGCCGGCATCGAACGACAGCACATGCTGCTCGTAAGTCGCGCTTTTGTACTCCAGCGCCAGCCACACCCGCCAGGCATAGGGCGAACCCGATGCGTAATAGAATTCGACGCTCATCGATCCCGTTTCCTCACTGCTGAACCCGCTGGGCCGTGAATTCTACCACCTTGCGCCAAGTTTTGCCGCCATCGCCCGACAGCTCGCCGCGCCACAAGAACGAGTTCGGCGTTATGTCGCGGAAACTCCAACGCGCATCGTTGCCGTGCTCGTCCTTGCCCAATTGCACGATGTCGTTGCCATCGGCGCGGCCGATCATGCTGAGATAGGCCTGCAGCACCGGCTCGGTCCACTGGATGCGCCAGGCATCGATGCGCGGGTCGTAGATGCGCAACGTGCTGCCATAAGCATATTGATGTGCCGCGGCATCGCCCGGCCGCATACCGCGCTTGGGCACGATCCATACGTCCTGGATGGCGCGGCCTTCCAGCACCCAGCCGAAATGCCATTCGCCCTGACGCTTGCGTTCGGTGCCGTCGTCCAGCCAGCGCGTGACGTCGAGGTCCCAGGAGCCAACGAATTGGCTGTAAAGCTCCATGTGCCGACCGCGCTCAGGCGCGGCGCGGTCGGCTTGGAGCGCGTCGATCAAGCCGATGCTCACGGCGTGCCCAGTTTGCGCTGCATCGCCGCCACGCCCAGATCCATCATCCCGCTGATCG
>JBBSNV010000532.1:0-2035 GCA_038260375.1 Reyranellales bacterium | reverse complement strand
CGGGAATCTGGCTGAGCCGCGTCACGGCCACGACATCGACAATGCCCGGCACCTGGCCTTCGGCACGGCGCGCGGGGTCTTTGCGCTCGTCGGGCACCCAGCCGCGATTGACCAGCACGGCGCGGCCATCGTCCAAGATCAACGACGTGATGATGTAATAGCCGGTGTTGCCGTTCAGGCTGCGCGCGATCAAATGCATCTCGTGCGCGTGATCGAAACGGCCGCGTAGTTTGACTTGCCGGTATTCGTCGTCGGCCGGCTTGCCACTCAACTGGTCGAGCGGCACCGGTGCCGCGGCAGTGCGGGTCTGCAGCCGCTCGATCAAATCGTTCTTCCAGGCCAGGCGCTCGACCTGCCAGACGCCGAAGCCCAGCATCATGATCACCGCCGGAATGGTGAACAAAGTCGGCCACAGGGCAAAACGGAAACGCTTGGTCATTGATCGAGATCGCTTTCGGTCGAGCGGTGACGGTATTGCAGCGCCACCATAAAGCCCTTCAACGGGCGCAACAGTCCAATCGTGCCACCCAGCAACAGCGCTGGCCAGATCAGCAGATGGACCCAAAACGGCGGCTCAAGGCGGAACTCGACCCACAACGCCGACGGCATGACGATGAAGCCCAGGATGAAGATGATGAACACCGCGGGCCCATCGCCACTATCGTGCGCGCGCAAGCTTAGCCCGCACACGGCGCAGTTATCGACCATGGTGAGGAAGCCCTTGAACAATCTGCCCTGGCCGCAGCGCGGGCAGCGCTGGCGCAATCCGGTCTTTAAAGGCGAAAGGGGCGGCCAGTCGCCGCCCCTTAGGTCTTGCGTCATGTCCAAGCGCGATCAGTGATGGGCGTATTCCGCACCGCCGGCGCCCCAGACGTAGATGGCAACGAACAGGAACAGCCAAACCACGTCGACGAAATGCCAGTACCAGGCGGCAGCTTCGAAGCCGAAATGATGGTTGGCGGTGAAATGGCCGCGAATGGCGCGGATTAAATTCACCGACAGGAAGATGGTGCCGACGATGACATGGAAGCCGTGGAAGCCGGTCGCCATAAAGAAGGCCGAGGTGTAGGTGTTCTCGCGAAAGCCGAACGCGGCGTGGGCGTATTCGTAGGCCTGTATGCAGGTGAAACTCAAGCCTAGCGCCACGGTGATGGCCAGGCCCCAGATCAAGCCGCTGCGGTTGTTTTCCTTCAAGGCGTGATGCGCCCAGGTCACGGTGGTGCCCGACAGCAGCAAGATCAGCGTGTTCATCAGCGGCAGGTCGAATGGATTGAACGGATGGATGCCGACCGGCGGCCACATGCCGCCGTTCTTTTCCACGCGCATAAACTGGATCGGATCGGTGGCGAACAGGCTGGCGTCGAAGAAGGCCCAGAAGAACGCGGCGAAGAACAGCACTTCCGACGCGATGAACAGCATCATGCCGTAGCGCAGGCCGAGCTGGACGATCGGGGTGTGATGGCCCTGATACTCGCCCTCCCGCACCACGTCGCGCCACCACAGGAACATGGTGAGGAACACCAGGCCGAAGCCGGGCAGCAGTTTCAGCACTCCGAGCTTGGTCAAGGTCGGCGTCAGGTCTTTACCCAACAGGTCAGGGTGCATGAATGTCACCGCCCCGAACGCCAGCAACGCGCCGGCCGTGGCGCCGACCACCGGCCACGGGCTGGGATCGACCAAATGGTACGGATGCTTCTGTGCTGCTGCGCTCATGTCTTCCTCTTTCCCCTCACGTCCGGCCGCTAGAAACGGCCGCGTCGAATTCTCTAATGGCTTCCGCCCATTCGCACGATGGTCAGCACGTAAAACAGCGCCACCATGCCGGCCAAGGCCAACAACACCGCGATGTTCTTGCCGCGCTGACGGCGATGCATCTCGCCGCGACCCTTCGGCGTCGATCGGTGCGCGGGATCGCGCTCTTGCTCTGCCATCGCGCTCACAGCACCACGCGGTCCGCCACCATCAGGGCGAACAGCAAAAACAGATACAGGATCGAAAAGCCAAACATCTGCTTGGCGGGCTTCATGTCGGCGCT
>JBBSNV010000531.1:0-2038 GCA_038260375.1 Reyranellales bacterium | reverse complement strand
TGAACTTATAACGGAGACGCTATCTTCTCTTTATGCCCTTCTCCCGCTTGCGGGAGAAGGTGGCCGAAGGCCGGATGAGGGTGTCTCGGCCGATCAAACTTTATGATGTTTTCATATTGAGACGCAGCATCTGAACACCCTCATCCCCGCGTCGCGGACCTTCTCCCGCAAGCGGGAGAAGGGCAAAACTAGGATGCGCCTTCTCTGCTTCCGCAATACTTCCCGCTTAACCCCGCACGCTCAACTCCGGCGGGGTCGGTCCGGTGTAATGCGCGCGCGGACGAATGAGGTTGGGGCTTTGATGCTGCTCCAACAAATGCGCGATCCAGCCGACCGAGCGACCCAACAAGAACAACGCTAGCGACGATTTGGCCGGCAAGCCCAGCGCGCGCTCGAGCGTGCCTAAGGCAAAATCGACATTGGGCTTCTTGCCGGTGGCGGCTTCGGCTGCTTTGGCCACGCGCAAGGACAGACGCACCGACGGGCTGTCAGGCATCAGCCGCGCCATCTGATCGAGCAGCACACGCGCGCGCGGGTCATCATCGGGATAAAGCCAGTGGCCAAAGCCCGGCAGCCGCTCGCCCGACAGCACGATGCTGCGCAACGACTGCGCCAAATCTTTGCTCTCGTCCAAAGCCTTGAGCAGCGCCACCACTCGCGAAGTCTGCCCGCCGTGACGCGCGCCTTGTAATGCCGCCAGCCCGGCTTGCGCTGCGCCATAGACCGTGACGCCGGTCGCCGCCACCACGCGCACGGCGAACGCCGACGCATTCAATTCGTGATCGGCGATCAACACCAAAGCGGCCCGCAAGATCTCGGCTTGATGCGGCTCGATCTTCCACGCGCGCGCCAAAACGATGTGCGCAGGCTCGGCCGAGGGCGGCACGCCGGCGATCACTGCGGTCAGCAGACGCATCAAACGCACACCGGCGCGGTGCAAGCTAACCGGATCTTCGGCCAAGGCCGCGTCATCGAGCGCAGCGATATGCGGCAGCATGGCGAGGCAACGATCGATCGCCGGCAAGGTGGCGGCGGCCAACCAGGCGCGACGGATCGATGGGCCTTGCGGCGGCAGATTGTCGGACGCAAATACATCGGGCGCGCATTGCCACAACAGGCGGGCGATATCTTCCAACGACGCATGCTCGGCCAGCTTGGCGGCATCCTGGCCGCGATAATACAGCCGGCCACCGCCGATCAAGGTCAGCGCCGAATCCAACACCGGCGTGCCGAAATGCAGCGCGTCGGACGCCACCGCTTCGGCGTCGCGGCCCCTCGCCTTGCGCTTCACCAAGGTCTTCACGTCATGGGCGTCATACAGGCTGGTGCGGCTGCCCGCTTCTTTGCGCGCCGAGATCAACCCGCGGCTGACATAGGCGTAAAGGGTCGGCAGCGACACGCCCAATGTGGCGGCAGCTTGCGGGGCGGTGAAATAGCGCTCGGCCTTGGTTTGCATCGACATATATTGATTAATCTAATCAACATTGACAAGCTATATTATAGATTCAACTCTGGCTCAGGACAAAGCTTTACGGAGGGCGTCATGAGCGCAGGTCTCGATGGTGTGGTTGCTGCCGAAACGCGGCTCAGCGAGGTCGATGGCGAAGCGGGCCGCCTGATCATCGCCGGCAAGGAGCTGCCCGAATTGGTGCGCGACTATGGCTACGAAGGCACCGCCGCCCTGCTATGGGCCGGGCTGGCGCCCAACAGCGATACGGCCTCCGTGCGCATCGGGTTGGGCCGGGCGCGCGTTCACGCCTACACCATGGTGCCGAAGCTGCTGGCCGCCTGTCCTGGGCTGACACCGATCGAAGCGCTACGGCTGGGCCTGAGCCTGCTGGCCGACGAAGATGCTACGCCGCATCATTTGCTGGTCACTGGCGCGGTGCCGGTGTTCCTGGCGGCGATCCTGCGCCAGCGCGATCGGTTGGCGCCGGTGGCGCCCGATGCCTCGCTCGCCACCGCCGCCTATTTCCTGCGCTTGCTGCACGGCCAGCGCCAGCCGCAGAAGATCGAGCGCGCGCGCGATGCCTATATC
>JBBSNV010000530.1:0-2044 GCA_038260375.1 Reyranellales bacterium | reverse complement strand
TGGTTGGCTCCGTACTCGTGCACGGCAATACCCACAGTCGCCGGCGCCAGCATCACCACGCCGCGCGCGTGGCCTAACTTCAAGGTCGATTCGGGGTTCTTGTTGACGAAAGTTTGTTCGATCGCGGCTTCCTGCGGCTGGTACTGCGCGACCACCTGCTGGATGCCGGCGAACAATTCGCCCAGCCGCTGCGCCAATGTCAGATCGCTTTGCGAGCGCACGGTGCCATGGGCGACATGGCGCAGCCGCGTGCCGTCGATTTCGATGATGCCCCAGCCGGTGATGCGCAGGCCGGGATCGAGACCGAGCAGGCGCATGCTGCGCTTTAGGCCGTCAACCGCGCCAGCACGGCGTCGGAGACTTCGAAGTTGGTGGTCACCGTCTGCACGTCGTCGTTGTCCTCCAGTGCTTCGATCAGCTTGAACAGTTGTTCGGCTTGCGCCTGATCGATCGGTGCGGTGGTCTTGGGCCGCCACGTAATTTTAGCGCTCTCTGCTGCGCCCAATTTCCTTTCCAAGCCTTCGCGCACCGCATTGAATTCGTCGGGCGGGCAAGTGATTTCATGCGCCGGGTTCTCAGCCTCGGCGATGGTTGCCACATCGCCGGCGCCGGCATCGAGCGCGGTCTCGAACACCATGTCGGCGCTGCCGGCCTCCAGCTTGTAGCGCATCAAGCCGATGCGCTCGAACATGAACGATACTGAATTGGTTTCGCCCAGCGCACCGCCATATTTGGAAAAGGCGGAGCGCACGTCGCTGGCGGTGCGGTTGCGGTTGTCGGTCAGACCCTCGACGATCACCGCCACGCCACCCGGCCCGTAGCCCTCGTAGCGCACTTCGAGGTAGTCGGTGTCGTCGTCGCCGCCCGCGCCGCGCTTGATGGCGCGATCGATCGTGTCCTTGGGCATGTTGTTTTCACGCGCCGCCTGCAACGCGGAGCGCAAGCGCGGATTGACGTTGGGATCGGGCAGGCCCAGACGCGCCGAGGTGGTCAGCTCGCGGATGATCTTGGTGAAGACCTTGGCGCGCCGTGCATCCTGCGCGCCCTTGCGATGCATGATGTTTTTGAATTGCGAATGACCTGCCATCGCCGCCCATGCCGAGAAAATGTGAAAAGGGCGCCTTCTATACAAGCGGCGCCGCCGTGTTTCCACACTATATCTGGCTAAAGCAAGTCCATAAATCCCCAAATACGGGACAATTATCCCTGATCGGCCAACAGCACGGCGGGGAGAACCTCGGCTGGTGCACCCTGCTGTACCACTTGTCCGGTGCGGATCAGCACGACATGGGCCGCCAGGCGCTGCGCCTCGGCGCGGTCATGGGTGACATAGACGATCGGCAGGGCAAAGTGATCGCGCAGCCGTTCCAGATAAGGCAGGATTTCGGCGCGCCGCGCAGCATCGAGCGAGGCCAACGGCTCGTCCATCAACAAGAGCTGCGGCGACGACAACAAAGCCCGGCCGATCGCCACGCGCTGCTTCTCGCCGCCGGACAAGGTCAACGGCCGGCGCTTCAGCAACGCGCCGATGCCGAGCAGCTCGACCACCTCGTCGAACGCAACGGCGCCCGATCCATGCTTCACGCCGTAACGCAGATTGCTGGCGACGGTCAGATGCGGGAACAACCGTCCATCCTGGAACACGTAGCCGACATGGCGCCGCTCGGGCGGCAGATCGATGCCAGCTTGCGCGTCGAACAACACGCGCTCGCCGATAGCGATACGCCCGCGCTGCGGCGTCACCAGCCCGGCGATGCAATTAATCAGGCTGGTCTTGCCCGCGCCCGACGAGCCAAACAACACCGTCACGCCGTTGCCCGGCAGGCGCAGATCGGCTTGCAGCACGAACTCGTCCAGCCGCAACGCGACATCGACCACAATGGCGTTCATCGCGGCGTTCATGGCCGCACTCATGGTCGCGTGCCCAGGCGCTTGGCCAGACGGCGGTTCAAATATTCCGAACCCATCAATGCCAAGAACGCCAGCACGATGGAAATCATCGACAGCCGTATCGCGGCGGCCTCGCCGCCCGGCACTTGCAGCA
>JBBSNV010000529.1:0-2048 GCA_038260375.1 Reyranellales bacterium | reverse complement strand
GCAAGCTGCTGCTGCATCGCAAGCAGATCGAAAAGCTGTTGGGCGCGATCAAGCGCGAGGGCGTGACGATCGTACCGCTGTCGATCTATTTCAACGCGCGCGGCATGGCCAAGGTCGAGCTGGGCCTGGCCACTGGCAAGAAGCAACACGACAAGCGTGCCACCGCTAAAGCGCGAGATTGGCAGCGCGAGAAGGGCCGCCTGATGCGCGATAAGGGCTAGGCCATGTCGGGCGAGTTGAAGTCCAAGGGGCCAAGCATGATGGGCAAGATCAAAGACAAGCTGATTGCCTCCAAACAGCAATGGGCCAATGACGGTCGGTTGCTGACCGGTCATACGGTGAGTCGTGCCGTGCGTCTGCCGCCGGGTCAGCGCGAAGTGAAGAACTGGCCGGTGCTGGATTTGGGCCTGCAGCCCGATGTGCCCAAAGCGGCGTGGCAATTAGCGGTCGATGGCCTGGTCGATCATCCGATGGAATGGACCTGGGGCCAATTCACCGACCTCAAGCAGACCCGCATCAAAAGCGACATCCATTGCGTGACCGCCTGGTCGCGCTACGACAACGATTGGGGCGGCGTGGCCACCAGTACCATCATCGATCTGGTCAAGCCCAAGCCGGAAGCCAAGCACGTCGTCTTCCATTCCTATGACGGCTACACCACCAACGTGCCGTTGGAGGCGTTCGCTGCGACCGACGCGCTGCTGGCGCATAGCTGGATGGGCGAACCGATCAGCCGCGAGCATGGCGGACCGGTGCGGGTGATCATCCCCAAGCTTTATTTCTGGAAGAGCGCCAAGTGGCTGCGCCGCATTGAATTCAGCGCCGCTGACCAGCCCGGGGTCTGGGAAACGCGCGGCTATCACAACGAGGCCGATCCGTGGCAGGAAGAGCGCTATAGTTAGCGCCTAAGGAGACACCAATGAGCGCTGCCGATTTCACTCTGCGTAGCATCGACGGCACCGCGCTGCCGCTGGAGCAATTCGCTGGCCATCCGGTGTTGCTGGTCAATGTCGCCTCGGCCTGCGGTTTCACGCCGCAATATGCCGGCCTGCAAAAGCTGCATGAAAAATACGGCGCCAAGGGCCTGGTGGTGCTGGGTGTGCCGTCCAACGATTTCGGCGCGCAAGAGCCGGGCAGCGAAAAAGAAATCAGGCAGTTCTGCGAGACCAGTTTCGGCGTCGGTTTTCCGATGGCGGCGAAGGAGCATGTGGTGGGCGGCAATGCCCACCCGCTGTATCGCTGGATCGCCGAACAATTGGGTGAGGGTGGCGCGCCGCGCTGGAACTTCCACAAATACCTGATCGGCAAAGATGGATCGCTGCTCGAAGCCTGGGGTAGCCGCACTGCGCCCGAGGCGCCGGAAGTGGTCGCCGCGATCGAAAAGGCGCTGTGAGTATGACGCCACCGCGCGCCACCACCGAGATCGAGAGCTGGCATGCGCATGTCTATTTCGACGCGGCCAGCCGCGATCAAGCGTGGGCGTTGCGCGAGATCATCATGCGCGACTTCGCCGACCGCATGGAGATGGGCCGCTTCCATGAGCGCCCGGTCGGGCCCCATCCGATGTGGAGCTACCAGATCGCGTTTGCGCCGGACCAGTTCAACGCCATCGTGCCCTGGCTGACGCTCAACCGCGGCGATCTGGTGGTGTTCACCCATCCCAATACCGGCGACGATCTGGGCGACCATCGCGACCGGGCCATCTGGATGGGCGCCAAAATGGAACTCGATCTGTCGGTGTTGGAATAGCCATGGCCGGAAAAATCTATATCGGTATCGGCGGCTGGACCTTCGAGCCGTGGCGCGGCGTGTTTTATCCAGAGGATCTGACGCAAAAGCGCGAGTTGGAATTTGCTTCGCGCGCCGTGACGTCGATCGAGATCAACGGCACTTATTACTCGACCTTCAAGCCTGAGAGCTGGCGCAAATGGCGCGACGAGACCCCTGATAATTTCGTGTTCGCGGTCAAGGCGTCGCGCTTTTGCACCAATCGGCGCGTGCTGGCCGAAGCCGGCTCCTCGGTCAAACGCTTCATGGAGCAGGGCCTG
>JBBSNV010000528.1:0-2051 GCA_038260375.1 Reyranellales bacterium | reverse complement strand
TGCAATTCGATCCTGCCGGGCTGGATCGAAACGCCGATGACCGAGCGACTGTTCAAGGACAACAAGCCGTTCGCCGAGAAAGTCCTGCCGCGCGTGCCGGTGCGGCGCGGCGGCGTGGGAGCCGATTTCGGCCCGCTGGCGGTGTACCTGGCGTCGGACGCCACCGAATACACCACCGGCCGCGACTTCGTGATCGACGGCGGCTACGCCATCTTCTGATCGAACCTCACGTCGATCTTCACGCCGGCGGGCCGCTGCTCAACAGCACCGCCAGCACGATCACCACCGCGCCCAGAATCGTTTCACCCGCCAGCGCCAGCATGGCGCGATGCGCAGCCGTACCCGTGCGATCCAGATGGCGCAGCAGCGCAAAGCGATTGACCGCGGCCAGGCCCAACATCGCGGTAAAGCAGAGCAGCTTGGCGATCAGCACCACGCCATAGCCACCGGCGAACGCCGCCAGGATATCGCCGCTCGCGATCTGCACATTGAGCAACCCGGTGACGATCAGCACCGCGACGCACGCCAATCCCAGTGGCGCAAAGCCGCGCAACACGGCCGCGCCGTCTTGCCGTTTGACGATGCCGAACAACGCTGTCGCCATGCCGCCCAGCCACAGACAGGCCGCACCGATATGCAGGCCCAGCACGATTGCGCCGAACAGCGGCCACGACGAGGCCGCGCCATGGCCCAACAATGACAGAGCAGCGATGTCGATCAGTACCAACGCAATCGCTAACGGCCGTTGCCGCCAGGCCAGCAACAGCAACACTGCGAGCACGGCGCGCGCCAGCATCACCGCGCCATAGCGGGTGTCGAACGCCACCAATTGCAAGATGCGGGCGAACTGGCCGGGATCGGCCAATTGCGCTGCCTGCAACACCAGTCGCAACAACGGCAAGACAATCGCCACCACGCAGACGATCATGATGATCCGACGCGACGGCCGGCCGAACACGCTGACACTTACCAGCGCCACGATGGCCAACAGGTCCACCATCCGTGCCAGCAGCGCCAAAATGTCCAACCCGGCCATCGGCTATTTCACCGTGAAAGTGAAATTGCCCGAGGTCTTGTGGCCATCGACCGAGACCACGCTCCATTCCACGCGATAGAGGCCGGGCGGCAAACTCCCGACGCCGACTTGCAGGCGGTGGCGATCGTCCGAAGCCACGTCGGATTGGCCCGTGCTGACCAGCTTGCCGGCCGCCGTCTTGACCTCGATCTTGCTCAAGGCCGGCTCCAACGCTTCGGTGAACCAGAGCTGCACCTTCTGCGGCGGCGGGCTGACCTCGCTGCCGACCTTGGGCTCGGCCCGCTGCAAGGACGCATGCGCCCATGCAGACGGCGCCACCAGGCTCAAAGCCAGCGCCGTCACTATGCCGATGACCGCCTTCATTTGGCCGCTCCGAAAATCGGTTTGCCGATCGAGTTGGGGAAAATGTCGTCGAGATAGAAATGCACCTGCATCAATACGCCGACGCCCTTGCCGCTTTCCCGGTTGATCGGGATTTGCGCTTCTAGACCCAGTTGGATCTGCTCGCCGGTCCAGATGAAGCCGGGATTGATCGTGCCGGTGGTCTTGCGGTTGGGCCCGCCCAGCGGCGTTTCGAACGCCATCTCGACGATCGGCACCAGCCGTTCGAACGGCGCGCCCAGGCCGATGTCGCGCACATTGGCCTGCAGATAAGGCAGGCTGTATTGCAACGTCATGCCCCATTGCAAGGTCTTGTAGTGGCGCTCCACTTCGGTCTCGAACTCCATCTTGTCGGGATTGAAGGTCGTGGTGCTGGTGCGCTTCTTGAACGGGACATTCACGCCCACCGCGCCGGTGATGGCGAGCGGCCGCAGGAAATCGACCCCGACATCGCCCAGCCCCTTGCCGAAATAGACTGTGGGCGCCGCCGACCAGAAGCTGTCGGCTTCGACCCGCTTGTTGCCCCAGCCGCCTACTTCGAAACCGACGCCGAACGACAGCAAGAACTCAGCGGCGGGGTCTTTCACCACTTGATACTTGAAGCCGACTTCGAGATTGCCGAAGCCGCGCACGC
>JBBSNV010000527.1:0-2058 GCA_038260375.1 Reyranellales bacterium | reverse complement strand
CTAAAGCTCGAACGGTCGACCGCTCCCCGTGGGAGAGGTGAAATGCGTTTTTACCGCCGGTCGGCGAACACGAATTCGGCGCCGGCCCGGATACCGGTCGGCCAGCGCGAGGTGATGGTCTTCAGCTTGGTGAAGAAGCGCACGCCTTCCATGCCGTACATGCCCATGTCGCCGAACGCCGACGACTTCCAGCCGCCGAACGAATGGAACGCGTTGGGCACCGGGATCGGCACGTTGACGCCGACCATGCCGATCTTGACCTGGCTGGCATAGGTGCGCGCAGCATCGCCGTCGCGGGTGAAGATCGCGGTGCCGTTGCCGTATTGATGCTCGTTGACCATCTTGATCGCGGTGTCGAAATCGGGCGCGCGCACCACGGACAGCACCGGTCCGAAAATCTCGTCCTTATAGATGCTCATATCGGTGGTGACATTGTCGAACAGGCAGCCACCCATGAAATATCCGCCTTCGTAGCCTTGCAGCTTCATGCCGCGGCCATCGACCACCAGCTTGGCGCCCTCCTTGATGCCGGCTTCGACATAACCCAACACCTTGTCGCGATGCTGTTGGGAGATCAGCGGGCCCATTTCAGATTGCGGATCGTTGCCCGGCCCGACCTTCAGCGCGGCAACACGCGGCGCCAGCTTCTCGATCAGCCGGTCGGCAGCGCTGCCCACCGCCACCGCCACCGAGATCGCCATGCAGCGTTCGCCGGCCGCGCCATAGCCCGCGCCCATCAGCGCATCGGTCGCCTGGCCGATATCGGCATCGGGCATGACGACCATATGATTCTTGGCGCCACATAACGCTTGCACGCGCTTATCGTGTGCGGTGCCGGTGTGATAGATGTATTGGCCGATCGGCGTCGAGCCGACGAAGCTGACGGCGGAAATATCCGGGTGGGTCAGCAAGGTATCGACCGCTTCCTTGTCGCCCTGCACCACGTTGAGCACACCCGCCGGGCCACCGGCCTGCGCGAACAATTCGGCCAACATGATCGCGGTCGAGGGATCTTTCTCCGACGGCTTGAGCAGGAAGGTGTTACCCGTCGCCACCGCCATCGTGTACATCCACATCGGCACCATGGCCGGGAAGTTGAACGGCGTGATGCCGGCGCAGACACCGAGCGGCTGGCGCATGGAATAGGAGTCGATGCCGCCCGAGACGTTTTCGGTGAAGTCGCCCTTCAGCAGATGCGGGATGCCGCAAGCGAACTCGACCACTTCAAGCCCGCGCACCACTTCGCCCTTGGCATCGTCGAAAGTCTTGCCATGCTCGGCGGTGATCAGACGGGCGAGGTCGCCTTGATGCTTCTCGATCAGCTCTTTGTATTTGAACAGGATGCGGGCGCGCGACAGCGGCGGCGTGGCGGCCCAACCCGGCGCGGCGGCCTTGGCCACCGCGATGGCGTCGCTGGTTTCGCTCTTGGAGGCGAAAGCGACCTGGCCGCTCTTCTCGCCGGTCGCCGGGTTGTACACATCGCCCTTGCGCGCGGCAGCACCCGCCACGCGCTTGCCGCCGATGAAATGACCGATCTGTTCCATTGTCCATTCTCCCTAACTCGAACCGCGATTTGGCCGGCAACCTAGCACCGGCCCGCGAAGGGGAAAAGGCCGCCACATTCCGTAAAAACGCAGGGCCGATGCGGCAAAAAATACCGACAATCCATTCAAAAAAGCGAAGGGACGCCCTTACCCGTCATCCTGAGCGAAGCGAAGGACCTTGCCTCAATAGTGACGCCGTCTGTGGAGACGCAGGATGCTTCGCTACGCTCAGCACGACGAAAAAGGGGCCGCCTGGTGGCAGCCCCTTCCTTTCAGCGAAATAGACCGATTAGTTGTGGCGCGCCAACTCCAGGCGGCCGACCTGATCGCGATGCACCTCGTCCGGGCCGTCGGCCAGGCGCAGGGTGCGCTGATGGGCGTACATATTGGCCAAGGGGAAGGCTTGGCTGACGCCGCCGGCGCCATGCAACTGCAGGCAGCGGTCGATCACGCGGGTCGACATGTTGGGCACCACCACCTTGATCATGGCGATTTCCTTGCGCGCGGCCTTGTT
>JBBSNV010000526.1:0-2074 GCA_038260375.1 Reyranellales bacterium | reverse complement strand
TTCTGCTGCGGGCGGATCATCAGGAAATAGAACACGACGAAAATCAGCACCATCATGATGATGGGGCTGCCCAGCAGACCGGCCGCCCCGCCACCGCCAGCGTCTTGGGCAAAAGCCTGTGAAATCAACATCGCGCTCTCCTTGATAATTCGCTGCCGGAACCAGCGCCAATGCGCCCTCGGCCGGCCAAAACCGGGGGGACTATAGCGGCCCAAGCAGCAATTGCAATGCAGCGTTTCGCTGCTCTACCGATGCGAAAAACCGCTGCCGCGCCAGCGACTTATGCTAACGTCGCGGCCGAAAAAACCGGATCGAATGATCGCCATGTCCGACCAGCTTCCAGCCCTTTTGGCCCGCATCGCCGACGCACTGGAGCGCCTGGCGCCGCCGGTGGCCAGCCAGACCCCACTCGACGCGGCCGAGGCCTTCACCTGGCACGCCGAAAACGGCCGGCTGGAGCCGGTCAGCCACGTCAACCGGGTCGATATCGGCCTGTTGCAGGGCATCGAACGCCAACGCCAGATCCTGCTCGACAACACCCAGCGCTTCGCCGACGGACTGCCGGCCAACAATGCGCTGCTATGGGGCGCGCGCGGCGCGGGCAAAAGCTCGCTGGTCAAGGCGGTGCACGCGGCGGTCAATCGCGCTCAGGCCGCAAAAAAGAAGCCGCCTGTGGTGCTGGTGGAAATCCACCGCGAAGACATTCCTTCGCTGCCGCGCCTACTGAGCCAACTGCGCGGCGCCAGCCGCAGCGTCATCCTGTTCTGCGACGATCTATCGTTCGACGGCGAGGATGCCGCCTACAAGTCGCTCAAGGCGGTGCTGGAAGGTGGCGTCGAGGGCCGGCCCGACAATGTGGTGTTCTACGCCACTTCGAACCGGCGCCATTTGATGCCGCGCGATATGATCGACAACGAGCGCTCGACGGCGATCAATCCCAACGAAGCGGTCGAGGAAAAAGTCTCGCTGTCGGACCGCTTCGGTTTGTGGTTGGGCTTCCACAATTGCGATCAGGACACCTACTTCGCCATGATCGAAGCCTATGTGAAGCATTTCGGCTTGAAAATCGCGGCCGCGGACTGGAAAGCCCAAGCCATCGAATGGTCGATGACCCGCGGCGCGCGCTCTGGCCGCGTCGCGTGGCAGTTCGTGCAAGACCTGGCCGGGCGCCTGGGTCAAAAACTGACCTAGTCATCACGCCGCCATCCGCGCTACGCCGTGGCTTGGCGGCCGCGATCGACATCGGGGCTGCGATACGGCGCTTCAGGCACGCTGCCTAAAGTCGAGTCGTGCGCCTCACCCTCGGCCAGACCGTAGAATTTCTGAAAACTCATGATCAGCGGCCGCCATTTTTCGGGATCGACTCGATTGGTTTGGCCCGGCATCAGGATGCCCTGCTCGATATGCACACGCTGCACACGCACCTCAATCACCACGGTGCGGCCGCGCAAAGTGCCGTCGCTGTCGCCGATGCGATGGATGCCTTCGACCACGGCTTCGAGTTGCACCGGACATTCCAACACGCGCGGCGGCGCGACGGTTGCGGCGTCAGGCCGGCAATGGCGAATTTATCCCTCTCGTGACGATAGCCGCGCGCGATCTTGCCGATCGGCACCGGATCGGAGCCAGTGGTCAAAGCCAGACGATCGACCGCAGCCACTTGTTCGACCGAGGGCAGGTTGAGCACGCATTGGCCGGTGCGCAGCATGTTCTGCGGCGTCTCGGAGCCGGCGGCCAGGCCCAGCATGCAACGCCAACCCAGCCAAAAGGCCGACGACATCGGCGCCAGATTGGCGCTGCCGTCCTCGTTTAAAGTGCTGATCAAAACCACCGGCGTGCCGAAACACAGGATCGCCGGTTCGCTCACGACATGATTCTCTCCCATTCAGTGCTGCACTGAACATGGCGTGAACCCGAGCGATTATCTCTCCGAGGATTTCAGTTAATTTCTGTCATCTTCACCTCTCCCACGGGGAGAGGTCGCGAGCGTGTTCGATCCGGGGAGATGGGTGACAGAACTATCCGGGAGGATGGGTGACAGGTGAGCATGCGGCTGGAGGTGGCCCATGCCCTG
>JBBSNV010000525.1:0-2084 GCA_038260375.1 Reyranellales bacterium | reverse complement strand
TGGCCGCCGCTTTGGCGTGATTGGCGATAGCCGCCGCCAGATCGGGAATCAGCGCGGTGGGTAGGTCGTGACCCATGCCGGGATACACTTTCAGTTGTGCGCCGGGGATCAGCTTGGCGGTGTCTTCGCCCGCCGCCAGCGGCAGCAGTGGATCGTCGGCGCCATGGATGATCAGACTCGGCGCCTTGATCGTGGGCAGCGTGTTGACCCGGCCGCCCGAGGCCATCACCGCGTTGTATTGGCGCGTCGCGCCTTGCGGGTAATAGGAGCGATCGACATTGCGCTCGACCAAGCCACGCAACTCGGCATCGTCCGAGGGATAACCGGGCGAGCCGATGATGCGGCGCAGCTTCATGCTGTGCGTGATCAAGGTGTCGCGATCGGTGCTGGGTGGCACCGACATCAGCGCTTGCATCGCTTCGGGCTTGCCCTGCGGCAGGCCGCGCCGGCCGCTGGTCGACATGATCGACGTCATGCTGAGTACGCGCGTGGGATGTTCGATCGCCATGGTCTGCACGATCATGCCGCCCATCGACACGCCCACCACATGGGCGCGCTTGATATGCAGTGCGTCGAGCAGCGCGATGCCGTCCTTGGCCATGTCGGTCAAATAATAAGGCGCCGGGATTTTCTGCGCCGCCATCGCCTGCTGCACCAGCTGGCCGAGATTGGGCACGCCGTAGCTTTCGAATTTGGTCGACAGGCCGATATCGCGGTTGTCGTACAGCACGACATGGAAGCCGGCTTCAGCCAGTTGTTGCACGAAACGCTTCGGCCATAGCGAGAGCTGCGCGCCCAAGCCATGCACCAACAGGATGGTCGGCGCCGATTTGTCGCCCGCTTCCTCGTATTCCAACTCGATGCCGTTGGCTGCGATCTTGGCCATGTGGTCTCCCGTTGCAGTT
Source organism: Reyranellales bacterium (assembly GCA_038260375.1). GTDB lineage: Bacteria > Pseudomonadota > Alphaproteobacteria > Reyranellales > JAQSWP01 > JBBSNV01. The sequence continues at coordinate 1,179 of JBBSNV010000525.1, read as the reverse complement.
TGGCCTAGCTTACGAGGATTCACCGGCAAAAAAAGCTGCTAAACAGGAGCTTCGGTAGTTAAGGAAACGCGATGGATTTCGAGCTTAAAGAAGAGCATCGCATGCTCAAGGAACTGGTCGGTCGCTTCGTGCGCGAGCAGTTGCTGCCGCTGGAGCCGGCGGTGCTGGCGCGCGACATGGTGGGTGGCGGCGTCGGTCTGACCGACGAGGAGCGCACCAAGGTCAATGCGCGGGCGCGCGAATTGGGCCTGTGGGGCTTGGATGCGCCGGTCGAATTCGGCGGTCACGATCTGCCACTGGAAGCCATGATCGGCGTCGCCGAGGAGATCGGTCACACCATCATCAACTACGCCATCCCGCCCGATTCACCCAATCTGCACATGCTGATGGCGGTGGCGACGGACGAGCAGCGCCGCAAATATGTCGAGCCTTATGCGCGCGGCGACATGACCGCGGCAATCGCCATCACTGAGCCTGGCGCCGGCGCCGATCCCAGTGGCATCATCACCCGCGCCGAGAAAAGCGGCGACGACTGGATCCTCAACGGCCGCAAGATGTGGATCGGTCGCGTCGCCGAAGCCGATTTCACCATCGTCATGGCGGTGACCGACAAAGGCAAAGGCGCACGGGGCGGCATCTCGGCCTTCCTGGTGCCGCGCGACACGCCCGGCTTCAACATCCTGCGGCGCATCCCGATGATCGGCGGCCGCTTCACCTATGAAATCGCCATCGAGGATTGCCGCCTGCCGGCCTCCGCGCTGTTGGGTAAGTTGGGCGAGGGCTTCGGCCCGATGCAAAAGCGGCTATCGGTGCGGCGTCTGCAAATGGGCGCCTGGTGCATCGGCATGGCCGAGCGCGCGCTGCACATGATGACGGAGCATGCGGTGGCGCGCAGCACCTTCGGCGTCAAGCTGGCCGATCGCCAGGCGATCCAGTGGTGGATTGCCGATGCCGCGATTCGCATCCATGCCAGCCGCTTGATGGTCTATGACGCGGCGTGGAAATCGGACCAAGGCCGCGAAATCCGTCGCGAGCTTTCAATGATCAAAGTGGTCGTGCCGGAAATGGCCACCGAAGTGGTCGACAAGGCGATGCAGACATTCGGCGCCATGGGCATGGCCAAGGAAATGCCCCTGCACGCCATGGCCAGCATGCTGCGTTGGATTAGGGTCGGCGAAG
>JBBSNV010000524.1:0-2085 GCA_038260375.1 Reyranellales bacterium | reverse complement strand
TCGCGCCCTTCGTCGCCATGCGCATCGGCGTGCCGCAAACCCGGCATCTCACTTTGACCGCGGCGCGCTTCAAGGGTGCCGAAGCGGTGCGCCTGGGCATCGGCCATTATTTGGTCAAAGACAGCGCCGCGCTCGACATCAGGCTCGAAGAGCTGCTCAAGCAGATCGACCGCTGCGCGCCGATGGCCAATGCCCGCACCAAGGAGATCGTGCTGTCGGTCGGCAAGATGCCGCTATCGCAAGTGCTCGATAGGGCGGCAGATCTGTTCGCCGAACAGCTGCGCGGCGACGAGGCGCCGGAAGGCTTGAAGTCATTCGCCGAAAAGCGGCCGCCGAAATGGGCCGTCAGCTAACCTGATGCTGCCAGCCGCCTCGCCCTTGCCCCGCTGCAAGACCCTGGCGTTGAAGCGCCAGGGCAGCACCGTGTTCGTCACCTTGAATCAGCCCGACACGCGCAACGCGTTGAGCACGGCGCTGATCAGCGAGATGAGTTCGGTGTTCAATGCCGTGGCCGACGATCGCAAGATCCGCGCCGTGGTGTTGCGCGGCGCCGGCGGCAATTTCTGCGCCGGCGGCGATTTGCGCCAATTCGCCGAAGCCGAGGGCACGCCACCCAAGACCATCGCCGAAAGCCCGCACTACAAAGGCTCGATCCAGCTCAGCCGCTTGATGCACGACATCAACACCTCGCCCGTGGTGGTAATAGGCGCGTTCGAAGGCGCTACCTTGGGCGCCGGTTTCGGCTTCGCCTGCGTGGTCGACATCGCCATCGCCTCGGACGACGCCGTGTTCGGCATCACCGGCAATATGTTCGGCGTGCCGCCCGGCCCGATCGTGCCCTTTGTCGTCGAGCGCTTGGGCCTGCCTTTGGCGCGGCGCTTGGCGCTGTCGGGCATCAAGCTCGGCGCCCGCGACGCCTTTGCGCTGGGCTTGGTGCATCATCTGGCAATGGACGCCGCCGGCCTCGATAAAAAGATCAACATGGTGCTGGCCGACGTGCATCGCTGCGCGCCCGGCGCCAATCGCGTGACCAAGGAATTGTTGCTGCAGTCGCAGACCGTGCCGGCCGAGCAGATGTTCGAGTTGGGCGCCAACGCCTTTGCCCGCGCGCTTCACGGCATCGAGGTCAAGGAAGGCACCACGGCGTTTTTCGACAAGCGTCCGCCGCGCTGGAGTGAAGAATAATGCCCGCCTTCGATAAAATCCTGATCGCCAATCGCGGCGAGATCGCCTGCCGTGTCATTCGCACAGCCAAGGCGCTGGGCTATCGCACCGTGGCAGTGCATTCGCCGATCGATGCCGGCGCGCTGCATGTGCGCGAGGCCGACGAAGCGGTCGAGATCGGCGGCAATCTGGTCAACGAAAGCTATCTGCGCGCCGATCTGCTGATGGATGCCGCCAAGCGCAGTGGCGCGCAGGCGATCCATCCGGGCTACGGGTTTTTGTCGGAGAACGAAGCCTTCGCCGATCTGTGCGAAAAAGCGGCCTGGTGTTCATCGGCCCGCCCGCGTCGGCGATTGCGGCGATGGGCAACAAGCGCCAAGCCAAGCTGAAGATGATCGCGGCCGGCGTGCCTTGCGTGCCAGGCTATGAAGGCGCCGACCAGAGCGACACGACATTGATGGCCGAGGCCAAGCGCATCGGCCTGCCGGTCATGGTCAAGGCGGCGGCGGGCGGCGGTGGACGCGGCATGCGCCTGGTCACCCAAGCGGGCGATTTGGCCGAAGCCATCTCCAGCGCGCGCTCCGAGGCGCAGAACGCGTTTGGCTCGGGCGAGTTGATCCTGGAACGTGCCGTGGTCGATGCGCGCCACGTCGAGATCCAGGTATTCGGCGACAGCCGCGGCAACGTTATTCACCTGGGCGAGCGCGACTGCTCGGTGCAGCGCCGGCACCAGAAGATCGTCGAGGAAAGTCCCTCGCCTGTGGTCAACGACGATCTGCGCAAACGCATGGGCGATGCCGCGGTGATGGCGGCCAAGGCGATCGACTATCGCGGCGCCGGCACGGTCGAGTTCCTGCTGGGCGGCGACGGAAAATTCTATTTCCTGGAAATGAACACGCGCCTGCAAGTCGAGCATCCGGT
>JBBSNV010000523.1:0-2099 GCA_038260375.1 Reyranellales bacterium | reverse complement strand
TAGAACACTCATGACCGGATTTTCCTATCGCGGCGGCGAAATGTCGGCCGATGGCGTCGCGCTCTCAGCGTTGGCCGCCGAGATCGGCACGCCGTTCTATTGCTATTCCGCCGGCGCGCTGCGCGACAACTATGCCGAATTCGCCCGCGCGCTCGACGGCATGACGGCGGATGTCTGTTACGCGCTGAAGGCCAATTCCAACCAAGCGGTGATCCGCTTGTTGGCGCGTGAAGGCGCCGGCGCCGATGTGGTCTCCCAAGGCGAATTGATGCGGGCGCTGGCCGCCGGCGTGCCGGCCGATCGCGTCATCTTTTCCGGCGTCGGCAAGACGGGCGCTGAAATCGCCTATGCGCTGAAGGCCGGCATCGTGCAGATCAATGTCGAGAGCGAGGCCGAGCTGAATGTGCTGAGCGGCGTGGCCAAGCGCCTGGGAATGACGGCTTCGTTTGCCGTGCGGGTCAATCCCGACGTCGATGCCGGCACCCACGCCAAGATCACCACCGGGCGCAAGGAAAACAAATTCGGCATCGATATCGACCAGGCGCCGGCGGTCTATCATCGCGCTCGGAGTTTGCCCAATATCAAAGCGGTGGGCGTGGCCTTGCATATCGGTTCGCAGATCACCGATCTGGCGCCGTACAAGGTCGCTTACGACCGTCTGGCGCAGCTGGTTCAGGAATTGCGCAAGCGCGGCCACCAGATCAGCCGCATCGATCTGGGCGGCGGCATGGGCATCCGCTACGCCCAGGAAACGCCGCTGTCGATCGCCGATTACATCAAAGTGGTGCAGGGCAGCGTCGGTAATCTGGGCTGCCATTTGTCGTTCGAGCCCGGCCGGCGCATCGTCGGCGAGGCCGGCGTGCTGGTGGCCAAGGTGATCTACGTGAAGCCCGGCCACGGCCGCAGCTTCGTAATCGTCGATGCCGCGATGAACGACCTGATCCGGCCGACCCTGTACGAGGCCTATCACGACATCGTGCCGGCCAAACAGCCGGGCGCCAATCCGGCGCTCAGCCTGTGCGATGTGGTCGGCCCGGTTTGCGAATCGGGGGATTATTTGGCGCAAAACCGTGAGCTGCCGGCGCTCGCCGCGGGCGACTTGGTTGTGATAAAGTCGGCCGGTGCTTATGGCGCGGTCATGGCCTCGACTTACAATACCCGACCGTTGGTGCCCGAAGTTTTAGTCGATGGCGAGAAATTTGCGGTAATCCGTCCGCGGCCGAGCATCGAACAACTGATCGGGCTGGATCGCGTGCCGGACTGGCTGGCCTAGAGCTGTTGGCCGTAAATCGGCCTTAAACGAGCCCGACATTGGGCGTCGTGTTTTTCGGATAAGGACTTAATGGCGTCGTTTGGTTCCGCCCTTGTCAGCCTGCGCCGCAAACTGTTCCTGGCGCGGCTTGCCGTGGCCTGGGAGCGGCTATGGCCGGCGCTGATCGTGCCGCTTTCGGTACTGGCGCTGTTCGTCGTCGCCGCCTACTTCGAATTGTTCTCCGGCTTGACCGTGTGGGTTCACATTGTCGTGTTGGCGATCTGGGCCTTGGCATTCGTCGTCCTGGCCTGGCGCAGCCTGCGCCTGGTGTCGTGGCCGACGCATGAAGAAGCCCAACGCCGGCTGGAAATCGACAGCAAGGTCGAGCATCGCCCCCTGCTGGTGCTGGACGACCGTCTGGCGGGCGGTGCTGCCGACGACACCACGGCAGCGCTATGGCGCTTGCATCAGGAGCGCATGGCCGAACGCCTGCGCCTGTTGAAGAACGGCCTGCCGCATCCCGGCGTGGTGGCGCGCGACGGCATGGCCTTGCGCATCGTGCCGGTGCTGTTGCTGATCGTGGCCGTGATCGGTGCCGGTGGCTGGCGGCCCGATTTGCTGCAAGCAGCGGTCACGCCCAATTTTCCGCCGCCGCCGCCGATCGGCTACGAGGTGTGGGTCAACCCGCCGACCTATACCCATTTGCCGCCGCGGCTGGTCGATCCCAAGCAGACCGCGCGCACCGTGCGCGTGCCGGTCGGCAGCACGATCAGCGCCGTGGTCCAGGGCGGCAGCCGTGTCCCCAGCCTCAGCCTGGGCGACAAAAAGGTCGAGTTCACCACCGTCG
>JBBSNV010000522.1:0-2105 GCA_038260375.1 Reyranellales bacterium | reverse complement strand
GCTAGCCCTGGCCACGAAGTCGGCCGGCGGCCAGATGCTGGACGAGGTGGCGCTGATGATCGACACGCGCGATGCGCTGGATATCGGCGATGCGGCATCAGCCAACGAGTTTACCGGCTATGTCGATAGCTGGCAGTCGCAAAAATCCAACAAGCAGGAAGCCGCCGAATGAAACTCGCTTCGCTTAAAGCCGGCGGCCGCGATGGCACATTGGTGGTGGTCGATCGCGCGTTGACCAAAACCATCGCCGTGCCGCAAATCGCCCGCACCCTGCAGCAGGCGATCGAACATTGGGATGTACTGGCGCCGGAATTGGACAAAATCTATCGCCGGCTCAACGACGGCGGTGTCAACGACACCATGGCTTTCGATACCAAGGCATTGGCATCTCCGTTGCCGCGCGCCTATCAATGGGCCGATGCCTCGGCCTATGTCGTGCATGTTGAACTGGTGCGCAAAGCCCGTGGCGCAGAACTGCCGGCGAATTTCTGGACCGATCCGCTGATGTATCAAGGCGGCTCGGACAAGTTCATCGGCCCGTGCGACGACATCGAAGCCACCAGCGAAGATTGGGGCATCGATTTCGAGGCCGAGGTGGCGGTCATCACCGACGACGTGCCGATGGGCACGACGGCCAAACGGGCACGCGATCACATCAAGCTGGTGCTGCTGGTCAACGATGTCTCGGCGCGCAGCTTGATCCCCAATGAGATGGCCAAAGGCTTCGGCTTCTTTCACGGCAAGCCCGCCACAGCGTTCTCGCCGGTGGCAGTGACGCCGGACGAGTTGGGCAGCGCCTGGGATGGTGGCAAGGTGACGTTGCCGCTGATCTCAACTTTGAACGGTAAACAATTCGGCGCGCCGCAAGCCGGCGTCGATATGCATTTCGACTTTCCGCGCCTGATCGAGCATGCCGCCACCACCCGGCATCTGGAGGCTGGTGCTATTGTCGGTTCGGGCACCGTGGCCAACAAGGATCGCTCGGTCGGATCGTCCTGTATTGCCGAGCGCCGCATGATCGAGACCATCGATCAAGGCAAGCCCAGCACGCCGTTCATGAAGTTCGGCGATCGCATCCGAATCGAGATGCTTGATGGGGCAGGGAAGTCTATCTTCGGCGCCATCGACCAAAAGGTGGTGCGCTACACGCCGACCTGATTGTTGTTGGGGGACTTCAATGAAGCTGCACGGTTATTTCCGCTCGTCGGCCGCGTTTCGCGTGCGCATTGCACTGAACTTGAAAAGCCTGCGCTACGAAGACGTCTTCCATCATCTGCGCAAAGGTGAGCATCTGAAAGAAAGCTACGCCAAGCTCAACCCGCAAAAACTATTGCCGACGTTGCAGCTCGATAACGGCGCGGCGCTGACGCAATCCCTGGCGATCATCGAATATCTGGAAGAAACCCATCCTCAGCCGCCGCTGTTACCGCGCGATTCCGTGGCGCGGGCGCAAGTGCGATCCTTGGCCATGATCCCTGCCTGCGAGATCCATCCGTTGCAAAACCTGCGTGTGCTCAAGTATGTGCGCGATACTTACGGCCAGGATGAGGCCGGCAGCTTCGCCTGGGGCCGGCATTGGAACGAGGTTGGGTTGGAAGCCTATGAAAATACCGTGGCGGCCACCGCCGGCATCTATTCGTATGGCGATACCCCGACCGTCGCCGATATCTGCCTGGTGCCGCAGATCTTCGGCGCCAAGCGCTTCGCTACCGATCTGACGCGATATCCGAAGGTCATAGGCATTTATGATGCCTGTATGAAATTGGATGCCTTCGAGCGTGCTCAACCGGGAAAACAGCCCGATTTCGAGCCTTAACGCGCATTGCCTTTGTCGAACGGCTTGGGTTAGCGTGGCGCCTTGTTGCAAAGGCGGCGACCGCGCGGATCGCTGAAATAGGGGTGTGATGAGAAAAGGTTGGATTGCGGGCATTGTTGCCCTGGTCGTCGTGGTGGTTGCTGCCGGCGTTGGCTTCTACCTGTTTTCCCAAAACAATGTGCAGGCGCAAGTCGAACAATCGGTTCGTCGTCTGTTTGCCAATCCGCCCGCGCCGTACACCAAAGCCACTTACGACAAACTGGACGTGGCGCTGGCATCGCGCCGCCTG
>JBBSNV010000521.1:0-2107 GCA_038260375.1 Reyranellales bacterium | reverse complement strand
GTCCACCGCGTTCATGCGGACGGTCAGATCGTCGGTTACCGCCACCACGCTGGAAGCCTTGCCCTCATGCACACCGACCAGCGCCACGACGCCGGAGCCAACCTGCTTTTTAAATTCGTCGGCCATGCTCTTGAGATCCTTGGCCGGTACGCCATCCAGAGTGCGGCCGATAAAGGAAATGCCGGCTACAATCTTGATCTCGCTGCCGCCATCGTTGCGGGCAGCACCACTCATGCCGCCGCTCATCGCCAAGGCTTTGCGCGCTTCAGCCAGTTCCCGCTCCAGTTTCTTACGTTCTTCAATCAAAGCGGCGACGCGATCGGCCGCGTCCTCGGGCCGCGTCTTGAGCAGCAACGCCACGTTCTGCAGCGCTTGATCGCGCTGGCGCATGTAGTCGTCGGCCGCCGCACCGGTCACCGCCTCGATGCGACGCACGCCCGCCGCCACCGCGCCCTCGCCCACGATCTTGAACACGCCGATATCACCGGTGCGCCGCACATGGGTGCCGCCGCACAGCTCGACCGAATATTTACCGGTGTGGTCGTCGCCCATCGACAGCACGCGCACTTCGTCGCCGTATTTCTCGCCGAACAGCGCCATGGCGCCGGCATCGACGGCTTCTTTCTGGTTCATCAGCCGGGTCAGAACTTCGGAATTGTGCCGCACCTTGGCGTTAACCTCTTCCTCGATCTTGCGCAACTCGTCCGGCGACAGCGCCTTGTTATGGCTGATGTCGAAGCGCAGCCGCTCGGGCGCCACCAACGAACCCTTCTGGCTGATATGCGTGCCCAGCTGACGGCGCAGCGCTTCGTGCAGCAGATGCGTGGCCGAATGATTGGCGCGCAAAGCGTCGCGGCGCTTGGTGTCGATGCGCATCTCGACCACTTCGCCGACGGCGAGATGGCCGCGCTGCACCTTGCCGCTATGAACGACCAAGTCGCCCAGCTTCTTCATGGTTTCGCCGATCGGGATCTCGGCGCCCGCGGGCGTGAAGAAAATGCCGCTATCGCCCATCTGGCCGCCAGATTCACCGTAGAATGGAGTTTGGTTGACCAGGATGGCAACGTCTTGGCCTTCGCTGACGCGATCGACCGATTTGCCGCCCACCAGCAGCGCCACGACCTTGCCTTCGGCTGTATCGGCGTCGTAGCCCAGGAATTCGGTGGCGCCCAGCTTCTGGCGCAAATCGAACCACACGGTTTCGTCGGCCGCTTCGCCCGAGCCGGCCCAGGCGGCGCGCGCAGCTTCGCGCTGCTTGTCCATCGCGGCGTTAAAGCCGTCGATCTCCACGCTGCGGCCTTGGCCACGCAAGATATCCTGCGTCAGGTCCAAGGGAAAACCAAACGTGTCGTAGAGCTTGAATGCCACGTCACCCGACAGAGCAGCGCCCTGGCCCAAGCGACCGGTTTCGTCCTCGAGAATTTTCAGGCCGCGTTCCAAGGTTTGCTTGAAGCGGGTTTCTTCCAGCTTCAGCGTCTCGGCGATCATCGGTTGGGCGCGAATCAGCTCGCCATAGGCGTCGCCCATTTCGCTGACCAAGGCCGGCACAAGTTTCCACATCAACGGCTCGCGTGCGCCCAGAATATGGGCGTGGCGCATGGCGCGGCGCATGATCCGACGCAGCACGTAGCCGCGGCCTTCATTGGCCGGCAGCACGCCGTCTGCAATCAGGAACGACGACGCGCGCAGATGGTCGGCGATGACGCGATGCGAGACCGCATGCGGGCCGTCGGGCGAAGTGTGCGAGGCTTCGGCCGAAGCCTCGATCAGCGCGCGCATCAAATCGATGTCGTAATTGTCGTGCTTCCCTTGCAGCACCGCGGTGATGCGCTCCAAACCCATGCCGGTGTCGATCGACGGCTTGGGCAAGGGCACGCGCTTGTCTTTGGACTGCTGCTCGAACTGCATGAACACGAGATTCCAGATCTCGATGAAGCGGTCGCCGTCCTGGTCGGGGCTGCCCGGCGGCCCGCCCGGAATCTTGTCGCCGTGATCGAAGAAGATTTCCGAGCACGGACCGCACGGACCGGTGTCGCCCATGCGCCAGAACTTGTCGTCGGTGGGGATGCGGATGATGCGGTCCGCGGGCAGGCCCGCAATGCGCCGC
>JBBSNV010000520.1:0-2118 GCA_038260375.1 Reyranellales bacterium | reverse complement strand
ATCGCCGGATCGCGTGCGATCTCGTGCAGCAGCCGGGCGAAATTGTCGGCCGCCTCGCGCCGGAACAATTCGTTCTGGTGCAGCATGGCCGGCGCATAGCGCACCTTCTGCAACGACGAGGTGAAATGATTGTGCCAGAACATCACCATGCGTTCGGTGAAGGGCGATGGCGTGGCGATCAGTTCCTCGTACCACCACAGCTTGGCAGCGATCGCCTGTTCGATGACGACCTTGACGATCTTGGGAAAGGCTGCCGGCTTGCCGGAGGATGCCGCACTGTTGGCGGCGGTGCGCTGTTGGCGGCGCAACTGCACCAGCTCGCCCAAAGTCTCGCCGCTGAAAGCGGGCAAGGGTTGCGACGCGGTGGCACGCATGCCGTTCAGCACGCGATCGACCGCCTGGCCATAGTTCAATCCGGCAAAGCCCGCTAGTTCCGACGGCGTCGGACCAAAGCCAGTGCGCGAGAGCAGATGGCGGATATCATCGCTGGGCAAGGCCATGCTGAGAATCCCCCGGGCGGTATTACCCTAATCTATCACTTCGCTGGCGCAGGAGCCGGCGCATTGGCGTCGCGCGGCGGACGCGGTGTGCCTTGTCGATCGCCACCGGGTCGATCGCCTGGATTGACGATGGCGTCGAAAAAGCGCCGTCCGGCGCGCTCACGCAAATGCTTGCGGAATTCCTGGCGCTGTTCGGGATTCAAGCTGGCATAGAAATCGGCGAAGGCACGCACCATCGCTTTTTGCACTTTGGCTTCTTCGCCGCCGATCGCGTCGATCTTCTGATCGATGGCGTCGAAATCGGGTTGCGGCTTGCCCAACTGACCCAGCAATTCGCGCCGCAGCGGCCGCACGGTCTGGCGCATGACGTCGAGCGATTGGCGCGAGGTCTGGCGGAACTGCATGAACTTCTCGCGCTGCTGGGCGTCGAGCTTCAACGAATTGGCCGCCCGCATCACCGGCGCGCGATCGACCATACGGTCTTCGCCGCGCCACATATGCCAGCCGATGGCGCCGGCGATGGCCAGATTAAGCGTCAGCGAGATGGCGAACAGGATCCAAGGCAGCTTGGCGCGCATGTCACAAATCCTCGGTCGGCGACAGCAATCCGCCCAACCCGCCATCGTCGTCGAACAACGAGGTCATAGAGGTTTCCGACAGCAAATTGTCGCTGACATCGCCGCCGATCCATAGACCGGCGCCGGCCGCCACCAACATGCACAAGCCGACCGCGGCCCATTCGACCTGGCGACGCCAGCCGCCAAAGCTGGACAGCCAGCCGCCACTGCGCTTGACCGATTTGATCTCGGGCGCCACCAGCGCGCGGGCGCGCACGGCCAAGCGATCGCTCGCCTGACTGTCAGCCTCGTCCGCCGCAGCCACCGCCGCCAAAGCCATTTCCAGCAAAGCCGGATCGGCCGCCAGGGCAGCCTCGACCTGAGCGTTCAAGCGCTCATCGGCCCGGCCATCGATCCAAGCTGCTAGCTCCAGCGCCGTCGCCGGCTTACTGGAAAACGGCTGGGCCGTGGCTAGAGCCTGGCGCCAAAGCGCTTGGCCCTCTTCTTTTGTGAAATCGTCGTTCATGATCAAATCCTTAAGCCCTATACGGTACCCGGCGGCGCTTCATCCCCGCCACCGGCCCGTTTTGGTACTTTGAAGTGCTCTCTTAGGCGCAAAAGTGCCTTGTGATGGGTGCTGCGAACAGTTTGCGCATCGACATGAAGTAACATAGCAATATCAACGACTTCCATATCCCGCTCGTAGAGCAGCTTGACGATCAGCGCCTGACGCTCGGTCAGCAGATCGGGCGGTATCATTAGCCGTTCATGGCTGGGTTGCTGCACCGACAGGGCCGCTTCGGGCACATCGTCCAGCGCCACTCCTGGCCGGCGCTTCCGTAGCCAATCGACCGCGGTGCTGTAGGCAATTACGCCCAGCCAAGTGGATAGCTTGGCGCGGCTGGGATCGAACTCGCGCAGCAGGCGATGGTTGTCGCGGCATAGCTTCACGAACACTTCTTGGGCTGCATCCAGCACGTCGTCCTGCGCGGGACGGCCACCGGCAAAAGCGCGACGCACGGCGCCGTGAATCGCCGGCGCATAAACCCGGCAAAATCCGT
>JBBSNV010000519.1:0-2123 GCA_038260375.1 Reyranellales bacterium | reverse complement strand
GCTTTCCTTGCCCGAGGCCAGGATCACGCCCGTGACCTTGTCGTCCTTCAGCGCCTTTTGCATGGCATCGGCGAAGGCGGTGATCGATTTCTCGTTCAGCACGTTCATGCTGCGGTCGGGCATATCCCAAGTGATGGTGGCAATGCCGTCGCTATCGACGTTGTAGTTGATCATTGGTGAAGTCCTTCGATTTCGACGACGATTAAACGCGCTCGATGATGGTGGAAACGCCCATGCCGCCGCCGATGCACAAGGTGGCGAGGCCGGTGCTGAGGCCACGGCGCTCCAGCTCGTCGAGCAAGGTGCCCAGGATCATGGCGCCAGTCGCGCCCAGCGGATGGCCCATGGCGATGGAGCCGCCATTGACGTTCATCTTGTCGTGCGACACGCCGAGCTTTTGCATGTAACGCAGCACCACCGAGGCGAAGGCTTCGTTCAACTCGTACAAATCGATGTCGTTGACGTTCATGCCGGCGCGCTTCAGCGCTTTTTCGGTCGAGGGTGCCGGGCCGGTCAACATGATGGTCGGCTCCGAGCCGATCGAAGCAAAGGCTTTGATGCGGGCGCGTGGCTTGAGGCCATTGCGCTCGCCATATTCCTTGGTGCCGACCAGGATCGCGGCCGCGCCATCGACGATGCCCGAGGAATTGCCCGCATGGTGGACGTGCTTGATGCGTTCGACTTCGGGATAGCGCTGCTGCGCCACCGCATCGAAGCCCGGCATCATCTCGCCTTGGCCTTTGAAGGCGGGCTCGAGCGAGGCCAAGGTCTGCATGGTGGTTTGCGGGCGCATATATTCATCGGTCGCCAACAGGTCGAGACCGTTCTGATCCTTGACCGGGATGATCGACTTCTTGAAGTAGCCCTTGTCCCAGGCGTTCTTAGCGCGCTTCTGCGATTCGACGGCATAGGCATCGACATCGTCGCGGCTGAATCCGTATTTGGTGGCGATCAGATCGGCACCGATGCCTTGCGGCACGAAATACATCGGCATGGCCACGGCGGGATCGACCGCCCAGGAACCGCCATCCGAGCCCATCGGCACGCGCGACATCGATTCGACGCCGCCGCCGATCACGGCCTGCGATTGGCCCGCCATGATCTGCGCCGCCGCCATGTTGGTGGCTTCCAGGCCCGAAGCACAAAAACGATTGATCTGCACGCCCGACACGGTCTCGGCGTAACCGGCCATCACCGCCGCAGTGCGCGCGATATCGGCGCCCTGTTCGCCCACCGGCATGACGCAGCCCAACACCACGTCGTCGATCTGGCTGGTATCGAGCTTGTTGCGGTCGCGCAGCGCCTGCAACGCGGTCACCGCCAGGCGAGTCGGGGTGACTTCGTGCAGCGAGCCGTCTTTGCGGCCCTTGCCGCGCGGGGTGCGTACTGCGTCGTAGATGTAAGCTTCGACCATGGTCGGTCTCCTTTAGGTTCTAAATGCTTGATTCGAATTGTTCGCGGGAGGCCGCATTAGAGGCTGCGGCTGATCAGTTCCTTCATGATTTCGTTGGTGCCGGCGTAGATCTTTTGCACGCGGGCGTCGGCGTATAAACGCGCGATCGGGTATTCCCACATATAGCCATAACCGCCGAAGAATTGCAGGCACTCGTCGATCACTTTGCACTGAAGATCGGTGGTCCACAGCTTGCACATGGCGGCGGTCGGCACGTCGAGTTCGCCCTTCAGGTGACGCGCCACGCATTCGTCGACGAACACGCGGGCCACGGTCACCTGGGTCTTGATCTCGGCCAGCTTGAAGCGGGTGTTCTGGAAATCGATGATCGACTTGCCGAACGCCTTGCGCTCCTTGGTGTATTTGATGGTCTCGTCCAGCGCCAATTCCATGGCGGCGATGGCTTGCACGCCGACCACCAGGCGTTCCTGGGGCAGCATCTGCATCAATTGGACGAAGCCCATGCCGTCGGCGCCCAAGGTGTTGGTGGTGGGCACACGCACGTCGTCGAAGAACAGTTCCGAAGTGTCCTGCGCCTTGAGACCGATCTTTTCCAAATTGCGGCCGCGGCGGAAGCCTTCGCGGTCGGTCTCGACCAGCACCAAGGAGGTGCCTTTGGCGCCGCCCTTGGGATCGGTCTTGCACACCACGATCACCAGATCGGCGTTCT
>JBBSNV010000518.1:0-2124 GCA_038260375.1 Reyranellales bacterium | reverse complement strand
GATCGCCGGTCTCGCGGCCAAGATAGGTCTCGAGCAAGGTAGTGGTGACGCGATGGCCGATATGCATCTCGACCACCGCGCCCAGATGCTCGACCAGCAAGGCGAACTTCAAGACATCGGCTTCGGAGAAGCCTTGGGCGCGATCGGTGGCGATGGTCAGCACCGGCCATTCGCCGCGGCTGATCGGCACCGGAAACGCCAAATAGTCGACGCCGCCATCCCGCGCCACCTCGTGCAGCACCTCGTGATGTTGCGGCGTCAGCGCGGTTAGGCGATGGCGGATCATCTTGCGGCCCTCGCGCACTTCCTGAATCGGGCTGCCGATAAAGGCCGAAGTCAATTCGATGCCGTAGCGCCGCGCCACTTCGCTATAGCCTTCGCCACGGCGCCACACCACGCCCATGGCGCGCAATTGTGGATGGATGGTCTGCAGGCCGAGATAGAAGCGCCACACCGGCGCGCCGATCGCCTCCAGCCGGTCGATCAACTCGCCGACAAAGGCGGCCAGTTCGACCTGCAGCCGGCCCTCGCGGCGCAGCCAATCCAGCACCGGATCGAGCGGCCAATCGGCCTGTTGCTCGGCTTGTCGGTCCGCTGGGCGCAGCATTGCGCCGTCATCTGCCATTGATCGTCTCGCTTGCGCTGGCCTTCTAAGACACGCCCAAGACCGCCGCAACTTCCTCGCTCGAAGTGCGATAGCGCGTCTGTTTCCCCATGTCGACGATGCCGCCGATATTGCTGGCGATGTCGTCCACCGTCGGAAGTCCGGGCAAGCGCACCCCGGCGCCCTCGCGGAATTCGATGATCGAATAATAGCCCGCGCCGGCGGCGAAAATCTCGCCGGTGTGCTGGCATTGCTCCGAGCACAGATAGGCCACCATCGGCGACACCAGCTCCGGCTTCATCTTCGCCACCACCTCCGGCGGCATCAAATCTTCGGTCATGCGCGTGCCGGCGACCGGCGCGATCGAATTGACGAAGATGTTGTATTTCTGGCCTTCCAGCCGCAGCGTGTTCATCAGCCCGACCACCGCCAGCTTGGCGGCGGAATAATTGGTCTGGCCGAAATTGCCGTAGATGCCGGAGTTGGACGAGGTCATTACCACACGGCCATAGGTCTTCTCGCGCATGATCGGCCACGCCGCGTGCGTGACGTACACCGAACCCAGCAGATGCACCTTCACCACGAATTCGTAGTCGTCCATCGTCATGTTGGGGAACGACTTGTCGCGCAAGATGCCGGCGTTGTTGACCACGATATCGACCGTGCCGAACGCATCGACCGCGGTCTTGACGATGTTGGCGGCGCTGGCGCGCTCGGCCACGCTGTCGTAATTGGCCACCGCCTGGCCGCCCATGGTCTTGATCTCGCCCACCACCTTGTCGGCGGCGGAATGATCGCCGCCCTTGCCGTCGCGCGCGCCGCCCGGATCGTTGACCACCACCTTGGCGCCGCGGCTGGCCAGCAGCAGCGCATGCGCCCGGCCCAAGCCATTGCCGGCACCGGTAACGATAGCGACGCGATTGTCGAAACGAATGATCATTGTGGTTCCTCTACCTGAAATATCTTACCGATCTTTCTGCAGCACGATCACCGAGGCGATCGCCTCTTCCATGCCGATCACGCCGCCGCCGTTTTCCGCCAGCGCGATCTCGGCGCCCTTGACCTGGCGCTGTCCGGCCTCGCCGCGCAGTTGCGTCGCCAGTTCATTCAACATCGATAATCCGGTGGCGCCCACTGGATGGCCCTTGGACACCAGTCCGCCCGAGGTGTTGACCGGAATCTTGCCGCCCGGACCGGTATGGCCCTCGCCCACGAACTTGCCGCCCTCGCCTTCGCCACAGAAGCGCATCATCTCGACCTGGTAGATCTCGCAGAACGAGGTGGCGTCGTGCACTTCGGCGACGTCGATATCCTGCGGCCCCAAGCCGGCCATCTTGTAAGCCTTGTCGGCGGCGGTACGGGTTAGGCCAGGCTCGTCGAGCTTGCGATACTTGCCGCCGGCAAAGCCGACGCCGGCGACCTTGACCGCGCGTGCCTGCACTTCCTTGGGCAGCTTCTCGAGATACTCCTTCGAGCACAGCAGGGCTGCCGCCGCCCCGTCGCCGATCGGCGAGCACATG
>JBBSNV010000517.1:0-2131 GCA_038260375.1 Reyranellales bacterium | reverse complement strand
TGGCTTGCAGGACCAGATCAAGGAATTGATCCGCTCCGCCGGCGACGCCGGTTCGCACGGCATTTCTGCCGCGCGCGACAAGGCCGCACAAACCGCAAAGAAATACGCCGGCATCGCCGCCGACCGCTCGCATCAATCGGTCGATCTGATCACCGACTATGTGCAACGCCATCCGGTGGCGAGCCTGGCCGGCGCTGCGCTGATCGGTGCCTTCCTGGCACGCAGCTTACATCGCGATTAAACCGATGCTCGGCGAGGGGTTGCGGCTATTGCTGTTATCGGTCGTGGGCTGGATCCGCCTGCGCTTGGCGGAGTTCGCTATCGTGGCGGTGGCCGTAATCTTCTTCGCCGCGGCGTTGATCTTGGGATCAGTCGCCGGGCATGAAGCGCTGGTGCCGCAAGTCGGTAGTGCGTCGGCCACGGCGATCATCGCCGGCGCTTATCTGGTGCTGGGCGGGATTGCCATGGGCGTTTGGTACGGCTTGCGCCGTCGCCGTCGGCGCGTGGCACGTGGTACCAATTGGGCCGCTGCCATTCCCAAGGCTTCGCCGGCATTGATGCTGGCGGCGCTGGCTGCGGGCGCTGTGTTGGGTACGCCAGCGCGCCGGCGATAAGTATTTCAGCGGTAGGCGACTGGACCGCGCGGACCACGAAGCCAATCGAAATTCGGCAACAAAAAGCGGGTCATACTGACCCGCTTTTTCGTTGTGCCTGATGTCGGCCCATAATGGGCCGGTTGTGGGTCAGTGAGTAATGTTTTCCCAGTCCTTGACCTGACGGTCGGCATCGTCGCGCGCTACGCCATATCGCTCTTGGATGCGGCCGACCAGTTCGTCGCGCTTGCCGTTGATGAAGGACAAGTCGTCGTCGGTCAGCTTGCCCCATTTCTGTTTGACAGTGCCTTTGAGTTGTTTCCACTGCCCTTCGATGCGATCCCAGTTCATGGGTGACACTCCTTAATGGTTGGTGCCACGCTACGCATCTTGGCGCTGCCGGGTTCCTGGTCTAGGCGGCGGCCCAGGGTACGCGGGGAACGGCAGGTGGTGGAAAATCGTTAAAAATCAAACGATCAGTTGGCGGCTTACCTTGGAGGTCTGTTATGGCAGTCGAACAAAAAATCGAAAAAACCCCGGTCGAAGCCAAACAGGGCGTCGAGCTGTTTCGCATGCGTTACGTACTGGGCATTTCGATCGCACTGGCGGTGGCGGCGTTTATAGCGGCCTTCCTGATCTTCCGAAAATCTTGAGATCGAGGCGCCCTGGCGTTGGGCCAGATTGCACCCCGGCCGGGTCGCACCCGGGCCCGATTGCACCATGGCCAGTTGGGGCAGCCAGCCATGGTGCTACACGAGGAGATCGAAGCTTGGGGTAGCCACGTCTCATGGGACTTTACGTCGGTGCCAAATGACGGTTCCCCGATCCTGACGAACTCGTCGGGGCTTGCCTGGCGGGCGCCAGCCGCATCGCCGCGGATCGACGCGAATCTGGGGAACTTAGAGATTGCCGAGGTGTTGTTATCGGGGGCATAAAGACAATGCGTAGCAATATTGTTTAATAGTAACTCCAAGCAGTTGATTTTATTCGCGATTATCGCGGTGGCCGCTTTGCTGGGGGTGTGGGGCTGGTTGGCGAGCCGTACCCATGGCGAAGCCGAAATCGACGCGGTCGCCGCCGCCTCGACCTCTACCCGCTTGGCACAGGAAAATTTTCTCTGGACCGTCCGCTCGGTCGATTTGGTGCTGGAAATGGCCAACCGCACCCTCGATCAACCCAATCCGGCGCAAACGGTCAACGACCCGGCCAAGCGCGAGGAGGTGAACCACCTGGCCCAGCGGTTGCCCTATATCGGTGCCCTGTGGATCATCGACGACCAAGGCGTGGTGCGCTACTCAACGGCCCAGGGCATGCTCGATCGCTCGATGGTCGATCGCAATTATTTCCAGGCCCACCGCAACGGGGCCCAGTCTTTCATCAGCCCGCGCACCACCGGCCGCATCACCGGCCGCGATTTTTTCGCCATCAGCCGGCGCATGGATCGCGATGGCAAGTTCGCTGGCGTGGTGCTGGCGGCGTTCGATCCAGCTTATTTTCCGGCTTTCGGCCGCTCGCTGGGCCTGCATGCGGGAGCGGAG
>JBBSNV010000516.1:0-2140 GCA_038260375.1 Reyranellales bacterium | reverse complement strand
GGGAGGCAGGTTTGACGCACGAGACCGATATCGTTCAAGCGTCATCGCTTTCCGCCCAAAATCATTCAAAATGACCTGAGCTCCATCGTTCATCCAGTTGGAAGTAGAGCCGGAAGCCCATTTGAGCCTTGCTGGGCCTGCGATCGCTGAGTTTGTCGTAAACCGTGTGCTGATGTTGCTGGCGCCCGATCCAACCCAGTGGAAGGCGCGCAATCTTCGCTGATCAGTCTTTCACCAGCCAGCGCCACTCGGCTTTGCCTTTGCCCTGCCCCAAGGTCTGCGCCAGCCACGGCAGCACGCCATCAAGGTCTTGCTCGATCGGCCAAGGCGCGTTGGCCAGAACGATGCCGCAACGGGTGAGCGCGCCCCCATCGCCCAAACCGTCGCGCGCCGCGCCCATGTCGATCTCTGCCGTCAGCACGCGATGCAAGCCGCTGCCGGCCAACCATTCGTGCAAGCCCGTCACGGCTTCCCGATTCTTGATCGGATACCACGCCATCAACACGCCGGTGGCAAAGCGCTGCTGCGCGTGTTTCAGCGCGCGCTGCAGCTTGACGAACTCCTTGGTGTCCTCGAATGGCGGATCGATCAGCACCAGGCCGCGCCGCTCGGTTGGCGGCAGCAGCGCCTTGATCGCCGCATAACCATCGGTATTGCGCACATCGACGTAGCGGTCGCCGGCGAACTCGCGCTTCAAGGCAACCGCGTCGTGGTGATGCAGCTCGCATACCACCAGCCGGTCGTCGGGCCGCAGCAGCGCGCGCACGATGCGCGGCGAGCCGGGATAGAAACGGAAGTCGCCGCGGCTGCCGCCGACTTTGCGATCGAAGCCGCGCACGATCTCGACATAGCGCCACAGCGCACCGGGCGGGTTGGGCGTGCCCAAGATACGAGCGATGCCCTGCTGCCACTCTCCGGTGCGGCTGGCCGACGGCCCCGCCAGATCGTAGCCGCCGGCACCGGCATGGGTGTCGAGCACCATCAGCGGCTTGTTCTTGATCGCCAGGCATTGCAGCGCCAGCGCCAGGATGGCGTGCTTGAATACGTCGGCAAAATTGCCGGCGTGGAAAGCGTGACGATAGTTCACGGGCGATGGCGAGGATGATAGCGCGGCACTGGCATGGCGCATCCATGCCCGATAGGCTGCGGCGTTACAAGTGTTCGGGCAAGCGTTGGGGGAAACCATGGCGGTTCCGGTTCTGTCGTCCAATCCCAAGACGGTGCATTGGGGCTATTTCGATTCCAAGCTGAAGCCGGTGCTGAGCATCAAGTCGGGGCAAAGCGTGACCATCGAGTGCCTGTCGGGTGGGCCGGAGATGCTGCCCGACCCGCCATTGCAAGTGCTGCCCGAGCATCGGGAGGTGCATGCGCAATGCTCGCCTCACATCGGCCGTCACATCCTGACCGGGCCGGTCGGCGTCGAAGGCGCCGAGGTGGGCGACGTGCTGCAGATCGACATTCTCGACATCAAGATCAGGACCGATTGGGGCTGGAACGTGCAGCGCCCGCTGATGGGCAGCCTGCCGGAAGACTTCCCGTCCTATCGCCGCACCATCATCCCGATCGATCGCGCGCGCAATGTCGGCATCCTGCCCTGGGGCAAGGAGCTACCGCTCAAACCGTTCTTCGGCATCATGGCGGTGGCGCCGCCGCCGGAATGGGGCCAGATCAGCTCGATCGAGCCACGCGCCATGGGCGGCAATATCGACTGCAAGGAATTGGGCGTCGGCAGCACCTTGTTCCTGCCAGTGTTCAATCGCGGCGCGCAATTCTCGGCCGGCGACGGCCATGCGGTGCAAGGCGACGGCGAAGTGAATTTGACGGCGCTGGAAACCAATTTGACCGGCACGTTTCGCCTGACCGCACGCAAGGATTTGAAATTCCGCACGCCGCGCGGCGAGACCAAGACACATTACATCACCATGGGCATGGACCCCGATCTCGACGACGCGGCCAAGGAAGCTTTGCGCGACATGATGAGATTGATTTGCGAACGCACCAATCTGTCGCCCGAGGACGCCTACATGCTGTGCAGCCTGGCCTGCGATCTGCGCGTGACGCAGCTCGTGGATGGCAACAAAGGCATCCACGCGATGTTGGCGAAGGATGTGATCAGCGGGTGATCTTCACCTCTCCCCTT
>JBBSNV010000515.1:0-2144 GCA_038260375.1 Reyranellales bacterium | reverse complement strand
CGCCAATTTCTTCCAGCGCGGGCTGCTAAACAGCGCCTGATAGCGCGCGTAAGCCAGCTTGGCGCTGGCGATGGCCGCCTTGCCCTTCAGCTGGGCCGCCAGCTTCTTGTCGCTCAGACCGTCGAGCCGCTTGTCGATCGCGCTATCGATGCGGCTGATGAAAAAGCTGGCGACACTGCCGATGCTGGCCACATCGCCGCCGGCGCGCTGCAGATCCTCCAGCCCCGAAAGATAGGCCTCCACCACCTGCTCGTAGATCTCGACCGAGAACAGCAAGGTGACGTTGATGTTGATGCCTTGGCCGATCAAGCGGCGGATCGCGGGAATGCCGGCCGCCGTGCCCGGAACCTTGACCATCAGATTGGCGCGCTCGACCGCGCGCCAAAGACGCTGCGCTTCGACCATCGTGGCTTGGGTGTCGTTGGCCAGATAGGGCGAACATTCCAGGCTGATATAGCCATCGGTGCCTCGCGTCTGCTCGTAGACCGGACGCAACACATCGGCCGCGCCCTTGATATCGGCGATCGCCAGATGCTCGTAAATGTCCTGGATGCTATGGTCGCCGGAGGCCTGGAACTGTTTCAGCGCACCGGCATATTCTTCGCTCTCGCCGATCGCCTTTTCGAAGATCGAAGGGTTGGAGGTGACGCCCTTCAACCCGTCGCGTTCGATCAGGGTCTTTAGCTCGCCTTTTTCGATCAGGCTGCGCTTTAGGTGGTCCAGCCACGGCGACTGGCCGCAGGCTGCGAGTTGCTGCAACTTGTTCATCGCGATTGCTTTCCGTTCGACTTGCTCTTTGTCGCGCGCGTCGACCTGGTCGGTGCCGCGCTCTTCGACTTGCTTCGGGGTTTTCTTTTCGACCCGTCTTGCGATCGGGCAATTTGCGCTCTCGCCGCCGCCACGACATTGGCGACCGTGAAGCCGAATTTCCGCATCAGATCCTCGATCGGCGCGGAAGCGCCGAAGCCGGTCATGCCGATGCGCGCGCCGCCGATGCCGACATAGCGGTCCCAGCCCAGCACCGAGCCGGCCTCGACCGAGACACGCGCCAAAATACCGGGCGGCAAAACTTTGTCGCGATAGGCCAAGTCTTGCTGCTCGAACAATTCCCAAGACGGCATGCTGACCACGCGTGCCGCGATGCCGTCCCGCTTGAGCCGTTCATAAGCCGCCACGCACAACGCCACCTCGCTGCCGGTGCCGATCAGGATCACCTCGGATTTGCCGGCGGCGGCATCGGCCATGACATAGGCGCCGCGCGCCAGCCCGGCGGCCGAAGCATAGCGCGTGCGATCGAAAGTCGGCAGCGCCTGGCGGCTCAGCACTAGGCAGGCCGGCTGACGCTGCAGGCCGATGATCGTGCGCCAGGCCTCGACCGTTTCATTGGCGTCGGCCGGACGCAGCACTGCCAGACCGGGAATAGCGCGCAGGCCCACCAATTGCTCGATCGGCTGATGCGTTGGGCCATCTTCGCCCAACCCGATCGAATCGTGAGTGAAAACGCAGATCGCCGGCAACTGCATCAACGCGCTCAAGCGAATCGCCGGCTTCATGTAGTCGGAGAAGATCAGAAAGCTGGCGCCATAACCGCGAATCCCCGATACCGAAAGGCCGTTGAGGATCGCGCCCATGGCGTGCTCGCGAATGCCAAAATGCATGTTGCGGCCGCCATATTTGCCGGCCTCGAAATCGCCGGCCGTGGCGAAGTTGAGATGCGTCTTGGTCGAGGGCGCCAGATCGGCCGCGCCGCCGATCAGCCAGGGATAGCGGCGCGCGATGGCGTTCAGCGCCTTGCCCGAAGCGTCGCGGCTGGCCATGCCTTTCGCATCTGTAGCGAAGTGGGGCAGATCGGCATCCCAGCCCGTCGGCAGCGTGCCAGCCTCGATCTGCCTCAGCTCGGCCGCCAGTTCGGGATATTTGGTGCGATAGGCCTTGAGCCCTTCCTGCCATGCCTTGCGCAACTTGCTGCCGCGCCGGCCGACACCGGCGCGGAAATGCTCGCGCACGCCTTTAGGCACCAAAAACTTTGCCTCTTCGGGCCAGCCATAGAAGCGCTTGGTTAGGCGAACCTCTTCCTCGCCTAGCGCTTCGCCATGGGCGGCGGCAGTGTCGTGCTTATGGGGCGCGCCCCGGGCTGGGGGGGG
>JBBSNV010000514.1:0-2144 GCA_038260375.1 Reyranellales bacterium | reverse complement strand
GGCTTACCAGACCGATGCCGGCATGTGCGGCGATTATGATTCGATCATCGGCATGAAAAAAGAAAGCGCCATGCAGCGCTTCATCACCAAGCTGCCGGGCGAACGCTTCACCGCGTCGGAAGGCGAAGCCACGCTGTGCGGCACCGTCGTCGAAAGCGACGACAGCACAGGGCTGGCGACCTATATCGCGCCGCTGCGGATCGGCGGCAAACTGGCGCAAGCCTGGCCGCTGCCCCGCGCCACCGCTGCCGTCGCCGAATAACTGCGCTGCCATGGCGAGCAAAACGGCGCGCAAAATTCAAAAATTGGAAATCGATTTGCGGCTGCGTTTGCACGCCGGCGAGGATATCGCGCTGGGGCCGGGCAAGGTCGATCTGCTCGAAGCCATCGCCGCCGCCGGCTCGATCTCGGGCGGCGCGCGCCAGATGGGCATGTCTTATCGCCGCGCCTGGCTGTTGGTCGAGACCATGAACCGCGCGTTCGGCCAGCCTTTGGTGCGGGCGCAGACTGGCGGCAATTCCGGCGGCGGCGCTGCTGTCACCAAGCTGGGCCTGGACGCGATCAAGGCCTATCGCGAGCTGCAACGCGCCGCCGAGCAAGTGGTGCAACGGGGCTTGCCTAAGCTGAAGCGACGGCTAAGCAAATAACTTGTCATCCTGAGCGTAGCAAAGGACCTTGCCTCGCCAACATCGTTCCACCCCGTGGCAGCTAGATGCTTCGCTGCGCTCAGCATGACGGAAAGTCAAACTCCGGCTATATACCGCCATATATAACGCGCTTGTGCGGAGCCAGCGGGCGGCCGATACTGTCGGCGGTTATATCCCAGCGTATATAACGAGGCGACAATGCGCGGCTTGCTTAAATTGGTTTTGCTGATCGGCTTGGCGGCGGGGGTCTCGTCTGTAGCCCAGGCGCAAGATGTGCGCCTGTCGGCCGCTTCCAGCCTATCCAACGTGCTCGACGAGTTGGCCAAGCTTTGGAAAGAAAGCGGCGGCGGCATTGTGGTGGCGAGCTATGGCGCGTCGTCGGGATTGGCGCGGCAGATCGAGAACGGTGCGCCGGCCGATCTGTTCATCTCGGCCGATCTGGCGTGGATGGATTACGTGCAGGACAAGAAGCTGACCGATCCGGCCAGCCGGCGCATCGTTGCCGCCAATAATTTGGTGTTGATCGGGCCGGCCGACAGCAAGGTTTCGCTCGAGATCGCACCGGGTCCCAACTTGGCCGCAGATCTGGCGGGCGCGCTGGGCAATGGTCGTTTGGCTTTGGCCGAACCCAATTCCGTGCCAGCCGGCAAATATGCCAAGGCGGCACTGACGAAGCTCGGTATCTGGGCAAAGGTCGAAGCCAAGGTGGCATCGGCGGAGAACGTGCGCGGCGCGCTGGCGCTGGTGGCGCGTGGCGAGGCGCCGCTTGGCGTGGTCTATAGCACCGATGCGGCATCCGAGCCCAAGGTCAAGATCGTCGCCGCGTTCCCGGCCCACACCCATCCTGCCATCGTCTATGCCGTGGCGCTGACCAATGCCGGCAAGGACAATCCCAAAGCAAAAGCCTTTCTCGATTTCCTAATGTCGGAAAAGGCACGCGCCATCTTCGCCAAATACGGCTTCGCGCCGCCGCCGACTTAGACCTGGCTTAACCCAATGTTGTCGCCCGAAGAATGGAGCGTTATCGAGCTTAGCTTGCGCGTGGCGTTGATCGCCATGTTGTGGACTTTGCCGGTGGCGGTCGGGCTGGCTTGGCTGCTGGCGCGGCGCGACTTCTTCGGCAAGTCGTTGCTCGATGCGCTAGTGCATCTGCCCCTCGTGCTGCCGCCGGTGGTGCTGGGTTATGGCCTGCTGGTGTTGCTGGGGCGCAAGGGGCCGATCGGCGCGTGGCTCAACGACTGGTTCGGCATCACTTTGGCTTTCACCTGGCAGGGCGCAGCGATCGCCGCCGGCGTGGCGGGCCTGCCGTTGGCGGTGCGCGCGATTCGCTTGTCATTGGACGCGGTGGATCGCCGCTTGGAGCAAGCGGCGCGCAGCTTGGGTGCGGGCAAACTGCGCGTGTTCGCCACCATCACCTTGCCTTTGGCCTTACCCGGTGTGTTGGCCGGCGCGATCCTGAGCTTCGCGCGCGGCCTGGGCGAATTCGGCGCCACGATT
>JBBSNV010000513.1:0-2158 GCA_038260375.1 Reyranellales bacterium | reverse complement strand
CCTATCTCTCCGACAGAGAATCACAACAGGAGGTTTTTGCAACAGTCCCCCACGGGGAGGGGTAAAAATGTTACTTGCCGCCGCGGAAGCCGGTGGCGACGACGTACATCTCCGCCGAATCGGAGCGGCTAGCGGGCGGCTTGATGTGCCGCACCTTGGCGAAGTTCTTCTTCAGGCGCTCGAGTAACTCGCGCTCGGTACCGCCGCGCAACACTTTGGCGATGAACGTACCGCCCTGGATCAACACCTGTTCGGCGAAATCCTGCGCCAGCTCGGCCAGGGCGATGATGCGGATGTGATCGGTCTGGGTGTGGCCGGTGGTGGCCGCCGCCATGTCGGACAACACGATATCGACCGGCCCGTCGAGTAGCTCTTCCAGCCGCGCTGGCGCATCGTCGTCCATGAAGTCGCCGTGCAGGATGGTGGCGCCGGGAATGGCCGGCACTTCGATCAGATCGATGCCGATCACCTGCCCGCCGCTGGTCGCGGGCTTGATCCTCTGCACCGCCACCTGGGCCCAGCCGCCGGGCGCAGTGCCGAGATCGACCACGCGCAGACCGGGCTTGAGAAAGCGCAGCTGATCGTCCAGCTCGAGCAGCTTGAAGGCGGCGCGCGAGCGATAGCCCTCGCGCTTCGCGGCGGAGACATAGGGATCGTTCAACTGGCGCTGCAGCCAGCGCGTGGAAGAGGTAGTGCGCTTCTTGGCGGTCTTGACCCGCACGGTGACGCCACGGGCGGTGAACTTGCCGCCCCCACCTTTGGCACCTCCCTTGGCCCCGCCTTTGGCACCACTCTTACTGGGCGATTTGCTCATGCCGACAAGCTGCCGCGATACTCGGCGCGAATCAAATCCATCAGCACGCCTTCGCGTAAACCGCGATCGGCCACGGTGATGGTGGTGGCGGGCCACAGGCTGCAGATGCCTTCGAGAATGGCGCAGCCGGCCAGCACCAGATCGGCGCGCTCCGGCCCGATGCAACCGTTGGCAGCCAGCCCGGCCAGATCGTTGTCGAGCAGGTTGGCGCAGGCCTCGCGCACGGCTTCGCGTGAGATGCGCGTGCCATCGACGGCATTCCTGTTATAGCGGCGCAGGCCCAGATTGATCGCGGCCACCGTAGTGACGGTGCCCGAGGTGCCGATCATCTGCACCGCGTCGCGGGCGATGGCGCCGGCAATACTGTGGCGCTGGTCGAACGGGCGTAATTGATTGGCGACGTCCTGCACGACGGCATCATAGTGCTGGCGGTCGAGCCGGCCGCCCGGCCAATGGCCGGCGAACTGCTCGGACAAAGTGACGACGCCGAACGGCAGCGAAATCGAATCGACCAGATGCGGTGCATTGTTGTCACCGGCCGACCCCTGGCCGCGCGCGATCCAACTGGCTTCGGTCGAGCCGCCGCCGATATCGATCAGCAGCACGTTCTCATAGGCTGGATCGAGCAACGGCACGCAGCCGGCCAGGGCCAGACGGGCCTCTTCCAGCGGCGGGATAATCTCGAGCTTCAGGCCGGTGCGTAGTGCGACGTGATCGACGAAATTGCTGCAATTGGCGGCGCGGCGGCAGGCCTCGGTGGCGATGTGGCGCTGCAGGGCTACGCCCCAACGGTCGATCTTGTTGGCGCAAACGTACAGCGCGTCGACAGTGCGAGCGATGGCGGCGTCGGACAGCCGGCCCGAGGCGGCCAGCCCTTCGCCCAGGCGCACGATGCGCGAGAACGAATCGACCACGGTGAAGCCGTCACCAGACGGCGATCCATGGGCAGAACGATGGGCGCGCGCCACCAGCAGCCGGCAGTTATTCGTGCCGAGATCGATGGCGGCAAAGAAAGGCGCCGGATCGGATGATCCGCGCCCTGCCTGCCGCCCCCTGTCGTTGCCGCTGCCGCGGGGGTCCATCGCCGCCTCTAAAAGCCCTGTTGATCGTCTTATTGTTCTTACCGACCATTCATATCGAACGATGACGCCAGGATAAAGGGCGGCCGGATGGCCGGCGTGACGTTGTGTCAGAGATTGGGCCGGCGCTGCCGACGCGGGCGGGGATTTCGGCGGGTCGTGGGCGTTAGGCAGGGAGGCTTGTTGGGCCCACTTGGGGTATGATACAAGCCGGCCGTGTTGATGATCTTGGCCGCCGGTCATGCGTGATCGGGCCGCCCCTGCT
>JBBSNV010000512.1:0-2164 GCA_038260375.1 Reyranellales bacterium | reverse complement strand
TGCGCACGCTCGGGGCGATCTCCGAACGGACCGCTACGTAGCGCAGCAAATCGCCCAGCAGTGGCGTGTTTGCGATCTGCGCCGGCAGCTTGAACGGCGTGTCCTGCGGATAGGCCAGCGCATCGACCAGGATCAGCTTGGTCACGCGCTCGGGATGGCGCGCGGCGAAACTCCAAGCCACGCCACCGCCCAACGAATTGCCGGCCAGCGCGAATTTGTCGAGCTTCAGCGCATCGACAAAACGTTCGAGAAGGGTTGCGTAGCCGATCAGGCGATAATCGGCGGCATGCGGGTCGGGATAGCCGCCGGTCAGGCCATGGCCCGGCAGATCGACGCTAATGACCCGGAACTTGTCCTTCAGCCGATCGGCCCAGCCCTGCCAGGTGTGCAGCGAGGCGCCCGCGCCGTGCAGCAACACCAGCACCGGCGCATCGCGCGGGCCGACATCGCGATAATGCACCGATAGCGGCCCCACCGGGATGAAGCGCGACTCGGCGTTGGCGTAACGCTCCTTCAACGTGTCGAGCGACAGATCGGGGCGATAGAACGCCGCCGCCAAGCCGATCAGCGCCAGCAGCACGATGGCGCCGAGGATTTTCAAAGCACGCCGCAGCATCAATGCGTCTCGCCCACTGATCCACTGGCCAGATCGTCGAGGATCGGGCAATGCGGCCGGCTATCGCCGTGGCATTGCTCGGCCAAGGTCTGCAAGGTGCGCCGCATGGCCTTGAGATCGGCGATCTTGCGCTCGATGGCATCGATATGCCCGACCGCCATGGCCTTGACGTCGGCGCTGGCACGGCCACGATCGGCGTAGAGCGTCAATAGACGGCGCACCTCTTCGACCGAAAAGCCCAGCGCGCGCGAACGGGCGACGAAGCGCAGGCGGTGCAGATCGGTGTCGTCGAAATCGCGATAACCCGCCTGGCTGCGCTGCAGCGCACCGATCAAGCCGATGCTTTCGTAATAGCGGATGGTCTTGGCCGGCAGGCCGGACTGCCGCGCCGCATCGCCGATATTCATGACTTCCTCTCTTGCGTCCACCGTAACGACAACGCATTGAGCACCACGCTGACGCTGGACAGCGCCATGGCTGCACCGGCGATCACCGGATCGAGCAGTCCCAGCGCCGCCAGCGGCACGGCAGCGATATTATAGACGAACGCCCAGAACAAATTCTGTGCGATCTTGCGCTTGATGCGCCGCGCCAATTGGATGGCCTGCGGCACCAGCAACGGCTCCTCGCGCAGCAAGGCGACGTGCGCTGCCGCCACGGCAACGTCCGAACCGCCGCCCATGGCGATGCCGACGCTGGCCGCGGCCAAAGCCGGACCGTCGTTGACGCCGTCACCCACCATGACGACATTCCTGCCCCCGGCCTTAAGCGCCGCGATCGCTTCGGCCTTGTGCTCCGGTGTCACCCCGGCTTTTACGTCGGCGATGCCCAACCGCGTGGCGATGGCCTGCGCGGTAGCATGTGTGTCGCCCGACAACATCATGGTGGCGATGCCGTTGGCCTCGAGCGCGGCAATCGCTTCGGCGCTGTGCGGACGCGGCCGGTCGGCGATCGCCAAGGCGCCCAGCAGCCGGTCGTCGCAGGCCACGCATACCACGGTCTCGCCGCGCGCTTCGTGCAGATGGGCGAAGGCGTGCGCCGCTTCGGTCTGAACGCCCCGACCTTGCATCAGCGCCAGATTGCCGATGGCGATGCGCCGGCCCTCGACCGTCGCCAGCACACCGGCGCCACGTTGCGCCTGGAAATCGGATGCCACCGGCAACGCGCCCGAAGCTGCTTCGCGCATCGCCTGGGCCAGCGGATGTTCGCTGCCTTGCTGGACAGCCGCGGCCAGGCGCAACAACGATGGTTCGTCGCCATCCAACGCCAGGGCGACCACCAAGCGCGGCCGGCCTTCGGTCAAGGTCCCGGTCTTGTCGAACACCACGAGTTGGGCTTGCGCCAGGCTCTGCAGCGCGGCCGCATCGCGAATCAAGATGCCACGACGCGCGGCGATGCCAAGACCCACCGCAACCACCGTCGGCGTGGCCAAACCCAGCGCGCAGGGACAGGCGATGACCAGCACCGTGACCGCAAACACGATGGCTTGGATCGCGTCGGCCCCCGCCAATAGCCAGCCGGCAAAAATGAGCAGCGCCACCACGACGA
>JBBSNV010000511.1:0-2166 GCA_038260375.1 Reyranellales bacterium | reverse complement strand
CGTCGCAACGGCAAGATCGAATGGATCGGCGTGCGTCACGAGGAGGGCGCGGCACTTGCCGCTGCCGGCCAAGCCAAGCTGACCGGTAAGCTCGGCGTGTGCTGCGGCATAGCCAAGGTTAAGGAAGCGGTGCTGGCGGTGACGGGGAATTAGCCTCGACGTCGTCCTGAGCGAAGCGAAGGACCTTGCGGAAGCCACATCACTAAGGAGCGAAGAGCGTCACTGCAAAAGCAGGATGCTTCGCTGCGCTCAGCACGACAGTTACTTCTTCATCGCAAGCGATATTGATGAAGAATTAATTCCTTTACCTCTCCCCGCTAAAGCGGGGCGAGGTGAAAAGTGTTACTTCTTCACCGCGATGAACGGCAGGCCGCGATGCATATGCGCGTGGTCGAGCCCATAGCCGACCACGAACTCGTCGGGCACTTGGAAGCCGACGAAATCGGCTTCGAGTTGCTCCACTCGTTTGGTCGGCTTGTCGAGCAGCGTGCATAGCCATACCCGCTCGGCGCCGCGGTCGAGGAACAGCTGCTTGGCGAACGACAGGGTCCTGCCGGACTCCAAAATATCGTCGATCAGCAGCACTTGGCGGCCGGCGATGTCTTCGCTGATGTCGCGCGTCAGCTGCACCTGGCCCGACGACTGCGTGTCCGCGCCGTAGCTCGACAGCGAAATAAAATCCATCGGCCAGTCGACGCCGTGATGGCTGAGCGCGCGGATCAAATCGGCGGTGAACACCAGGCTGCCCTTGAGCACCGCCACCACCAGCGCATCGCGCGGCAGCTTGCGGCCGATATCGCGAGCCAGGGCATCGACGCGGGCGGCGATCTCGGCGGCGGAAAAGCGGAGTTCGAACTCGGCCATGCAAATACCCGCTGGGGCTAGGGCGTATCGAACTCGACCGTCAGCATGCGTGCCTCAGTCGGCAGATTCTCGACTACGGTTTCGTAATCGACCTTGCCGTTGGCTGGGATGGTGGCTTGCTTGGCGTCGAAGCTCTTGGCCACCAGGATCTTGCCGGCATCGTCCTTGATCGTGAGCTTCAGCTTCGGCATGGGCCGTTCGCGGTCGAGCCGGTTCTGCACGATGCCGCTCACCGTCATACGATTGACGTCGCGGTTGTAGACGATCTTGTCGCGCGGAATGTCGAGGCCGGAGGTGGCGGACAGCGGCTTGGTGTCGATGGTGTCGAAAATCCCGGCCAGCGCCGGAATCTGTTCGACGATGGCGGTGCGATTGTACCAGGCCACCACCAGCGCTGCGATCAACAGCACCAGCAGCATGATCCAACCCAGCGCGCGGCTGCTGCGCGGCTTGGGCAGCGGTTTGAGCGCCGGCAATTGCGAACCCGGGGTGCGCGGCCGGATGATGAATTCCGGCACGGTCTGCTGGATGCGGATCGATTCGGGTTCGGCGGGGCCCTGGAACCAAGCCTCCTTGCAGCGGCCGCAGCGCACCTGGCGCCCGGTGGCGCCCAATGCTGCGGCATCGACCACGAAGCGCGCCGAGCAATTCGGGCAGGAAACGATCATCCCCAATTCATCTCCAGGCAACCCCTATTCTGGGTGAGATTCCAACAATTTAAGTCGTAATATTGCCCAATACAAGCAAGACCATACCGCGCGCGCACGACGCTCCCACCGCTTTGCGCCGGAGCGACCGGCATGGCATGGTGCGCGCCATCGATGCGAGGAATATGACACCGACGATCGTCCGTTTCGAGAATGTCGGCATGCGCTATGGCATGGGCGGCGAAGTGCTGCGCGACGTCTCATTCGCCCTGCCCAAAGGTTCGTTTCATTTCCTTACCGGACCGACCGGCGCGGGCAAGAGCACCTTGCTCAAGCTGATGTATCTGGCGCTGCGACCGACCCGCGGGCTGACCAGCCTGTTCGGCCGCGACATCGCCAGCCTGCCGCGCGAGGAGATGCCGGGCTTGCGCCAGAATATCGGCGTGGTGTTCCAGGATTTCCGCCTGCTCGACCATCTCACGGTATTCGACAACGTGGCGGTGCCGCTGCGCCTGGCCGGCATCGAGCCCAAGCGCATCGATGCCGATGTGGCTGAATTGCTGAACTGGGTCGGGCTGGGCGACAAGGTCAAGGCGCGGCCCAGCACTTTATCGGGTGGCGAGCAGCAGCGCGTGGCGATCGCCCGCGCCGTGGT
>JBBSNV010000510.1:0-2170 GCA_038260375.1 Reyranellales bacterium | reverse complement strand
GCGCCGGTGGCGATCCGCGGCCTCATTCCCGACATGGCGGTGCATTTTGCCCGCTGCTGCCATCCGCTGCCGGGCGATCGCATCGTCGGCATCGTCACCACCGGCAAGGGCGTGACCATTCACACCATCGATTGCGATACTTTGGAAAGCTTTGCCGATGTCCCCGAGCGCTGGCTCGATGTCAGCTGGGAAGCGGCGGGCGACAGCAAGGCGCGCCATGTCGGTCGAGTTCGTGTGACGGTGATCAACGAGCCCGGCTCCTTGTCCAGCCTGGCTGGCGTGATCGCCAAGGATCAGGGGAATATCAGCAATCTGAAAATGCTCAATCGCGGCGACGACTACTTCGATATGCTGATCGATGTCGAAGTGCGGGACGTCAAGCACCTCAGCAACATCATGTCGGCGTTGCGCGCCACGCCGGCGATCAGCTTCGTCGAGCGCGCACATGGGTAATGCGATGAGCAACAGGCTGCGTTTGGGCGTGAACATCGATCACGTCGCCACCATCCGCAACGCGCGCGGCGGGTTTGTCCCCGACCCGGTGCGCGCGGCGCTGCTGGCTGCCAATGCCGGCGCCGACGGCATCACCGCTCATCTGCGCGAGGATCGCCGGCATATTTCCGACATCGACATCGAACGGCTGAGCCGCGACATCGAATTGCCGCTGAACTTCGAGATGGCCGCGACCACAGAGATGTTGGAGATTGCGCTGCGTCATCGCCCGCACGCGGCCTGCATCGTGCCGGAGAAGCGCGAAGAGCGCACCACCGAGGGTGGGCTCGACGCGGCGGGTGGGCACAAACACTTCAAACCGTTCGTGGCCAAACTGACCGATGCCGGCATTCGCGTCTCATTGTTCATCGAAGCCGATCGGCGTCAGCTCGATGCCGCCAAGTCGCTGGGCGCGCCGGTGGTCGAGTTGCATACCGGATCCTATTGCGAGGCGCAGGGCGAGGAGCGCGGCCGATTGTTGCGGCGCCTGGTCGACGCCGCCAAGCACGCCGAGGCGCTTGGGTTGGAGTGCCATGCCGGTCACGGCCTTTCGTATGAAACCGTCTCGCCGGTGGCGGCGATCCCGACCATCGCCGAATTGAATATTGGCCATTTCCTGGTCGGCGAGGCGATCTTTGTCGGCCTCGACACCACCATCAAGCGCATGCGCGCGCTGATGGACGAAGCCCGCGCCGCAATCGCGGCGCATAAAGCGGCGCTCGAATTGGCCAAGGAATCGGTCAAGGAATCAGGAAGCGGGGCTGTTTGATCATTGGCTTGGGCAGCGACCTGATCGACATAAGGCGCATCGAAAAAACGCTGCAGCGTTTCGGGCCGCGCTTCATCCATCGCGTCTTTACCGAGACCGAGCAGCGCAAGTCCGAGCGCCGTGCCACCCGTGCCGCCAGCTATGCGCGTCGCTTTGCCGCCAAGGAGGCTTGTTCCAAGGCGCTGGGCACCGGCCTGCGCAAGGGCGTGTTCTGGCGCGATATGGGCGTGGTAAATATGCCGGGCGGCAAGCCGACCATTGCTCTGACCGGCGGGGCGCTGAAACGCCTGCAATCCATAACCCCGCCGGGCATGAGCGCGCAGATCGATCTGTCGATCACCGACGACTTTCCCCTGGCCCAGGCGATCGTGATAATTTCCGCCGCGCCCGTGGCGTCGCAGGGCTGATTTTCCGTCCCTAAAAGCGAGACAGCGCCAATATTTGCTGTTATACCGGCGCAAATTCGGGCGCAGCTCACAACGATTGAAGAGACGATATGGCCATCAGCAGGAAGAACGAAGACAGTTGGTTTTCCGGCATTTGGGATACGGCCAAGACGCTGATCTATGCCGTCCTGATCGCTATGATCTTTCGCACCGTGCTGGTCGAACCGTTCAACATTCCCTCCGGCTCGATGAAGCCGACGCTATTGGTCGGCGACTATCTGTTCGTGAGCAAATACGCGTACGGCTACAGCCGCTGGTCGTTCCCGTGGGGGATCGTGCCGTTGCAGGGCCGGATCTTCGGCCAGCTACCCGAGCGCGGCGATGTCGCGGTGTTCAAGCGACCCGGCGAGAACGTGGACTACATCAAGCGGGTGATCGGTCTGCCGGGTGACCGCGTCCAGATGCGCGCCGACAAGCTGTTCATCAACGGCACCGAGGTCCCCCAGGTCCCTGCCGGGACTTT
>JBBSNV010000509.1:0-2174 GCA_038260375.1 Reyranellales bacterium | reverse complement strand
CGCTACCGGGTCGAACAGTTGGGCTATTTCCTCGACTGCATCAACCGCTAGCTAGCGGCATCGCGGCTGGTTAGGATGGCGCCATGCCATCATTCGACATCGTTTCCAAAACCGAAATCGCCGAAGTCGACAACGCGCTGGACGGCGCGCGGCGCGAAATCGGCACGCGCTACGACTTCAAGGGCTCCAAGAGCACGATCGAGCGCGCCGAAAACGTCATCACCCTGATGGCCGACGACGCTATGCGGCTGAAGCATATGCAGGAGCTGGTTAAGGGCTATTTCGTGCGGCGCAAGATCGATCCGGCAGCGCTGGAGTTCAAGGACGAGGAGCGCGCCGGCGGCGACATGCTACGCCAGATCGTCAACATCAAGCAGGGCATCGATCGCGAGATCGCCAAGACCATCGTCAAGGCGTTCAAGGACAGCAAGATGAAGGTGCAGGCCGCCATCCAAGGCGACGAGCTGCGGGTCAACGGCAAAAAGCGCGACGATCTGCAGGAAGCGATTGCGCTGGTGCGCGGGCTGAAGATCGAGCAGCCGCTGCAATACGTCAACTTCCGGGACTGACTCGGAGAAGGTTTGCCATGATCGGCCTTGCCCGCTGGCTGCGCGACTTGGTGCGCCGCTTCCACCCCTTGTTCTTTTGGCTGTGGATCGCGGGACTGGTGGCGCTGGCGCCGCTATCTTGGCTGCCGCAAACCACACCGCCCACCGGCATTGGCAATGTCGAGCTGTCGCTCGACAAGCTGTTTCACTTCATCGCCTATGGCGGTCTGGCAGGGCTGGCCATGCTGGTGTTTGAGGACGCCAGGCGGCGCAGCATCGCCGTCGCCATCGTGCTGCTGGCCTCGATCGTCTACGAAGTCGGCCAGCTCTGGGCGCCGGGCCGTTCGTTCGGTTGGGACGATCTCGCCGCTAACATCTCGGGCTTCGTGCTGGGCGTGGCGCTGGCCTGGCTGATCCGCCGCAGCGCTGTAACCTAAACGGTGCGATTCTTGATTGCGGGCACCTAGACGGTGCGGTTCTTGATTGCGCGCACCTAGACGGTGCGATTCTTGATTGCGCGCACCTAGACGGTGCGCTTGCGCTTATCCGAGTCGTTGGTGGTTTTGATCTTTTCGCGGATCTCCTGCCAGTCCTGCTCGCTGTATTTCAGCATGTTGGCGAAGGTGCCGGTGCCTTGCAGCCATTGCGCGCCGTCCAGCGCGATCACTTCGCCGCTCAAATACTCCACCTCATCGGCCATCATGAATGCGGCCATGTTGGCCAGCTCGCTGTGATTTCCGACCCGGCCCAGCGGAATGCGGTCGGTGTAATCGCGATTGTCGCCGCGTGGCGATAGCCGGGCCCAAGCGCCTTCGGTCGGGAAGGGCCCCGGCGCGATGGCGTTGAGACGAATGCCATAGCGGCCCCATTCAACCGCCAGGCTCTTGGTCATGGCCGCGACGCCGGCTTTGGACATGGCCGAGGGCACCACGAACGGGCTGCCGGTCCACACCCAGGTTGTGAGGATGGACAGCACACTGCCTTTGCGCTTCTCCTCGATCCAACGCTTGCCCACCGTGTTGGTCATGTAGAACGTGCCGTGGAACACGATGTTGGCGATGGCGTCGAAGGCGCGCGCGCTCAAGTCTTTGGTTTGCGAAATGAAATTGCCGGCGGCATTGTTGACCAAGCCGTCGAGCGGACCCGAATTCCACACATCGCCAATCATGTCTTCGATCGCTTGGGCGACGCGGATATCGCAGGGGATAGCGGCAACCTTAGTGCCGTACTTCTTCGTTATCTCGTCGGCCGCCTTGTCGAGCATTTCCTTGCGCCGGCCGCACAGCACCAGCTCGGCGCCCAGCTCGGCGTATTTGTCGGCCATCGACCGGCCCAGGCCGGTGCCGCCGCCGGTGACCAGGATTTTCTTTCCCTTGAGCAAATCTTTTCTGAACATGACGCCTCCCGCCAGACCACCCACTAGGCTCGAACGGCCTATTTCTGGCGTCACCTTCGGAAAGCAGGCGGGCAAAGACAAGCAAATTCCGCTGTTGCGCCAATGGTTTCTGCACTGCGAACCAGGGCAGGGCGGCTGCCCCGTTAAAAAGGCAAGGGAGGTTTGCAGCAAAACCGAAAGGTGTTAGCTTTTTGCGGTACGAAATAAAAATATGGGGCTCGCTCGTTATG
>JBBSNV010000508.1:0-2176 GCA_038260375.1 Reyranellales bacterium | reverse complement strand
GCGGAAATAGGAGTCGCGGCTGCTCGGCACGCGGGCATGGCCGCCAGGCATGGCAACGTAGGTGTCGCCGTGGCGCACCAGGAACATGCGCAAGATGATGGGGTGCGGCGTCAGGCCGTTAGGCATCCAGGTCGGCGCCACCGACGGCGTGACCGGCGCTTGCGCCACGAAGGCCACCGGTCGGGCACGAATCTTGGCGATCAGCCTGGCTTGGGCTTTGTTGTCGAGTTCGGCACCGATCACCGGCCCGATGCCGGTGCCGAAGCTGCGGCGAATCACGGTGTTGGGCAAATCGTGCAGCGCCCGATCCAACTCGCGGGCCTGGCCGCACCAAGACAGCTCGGCCGATTGCAGCAATAGCTCTTCATTGTTGAGGGCGCGCGACAATCCGGGCAGGAACGGCATCAGCGCCGGGGTTTCGACCACGCCGGAGCCGATGGCATTGGCGGCGACCAAATTGCCGCGGCGGATCGCCTGCAGCATGCCGACCACGCCGATCGCCGAGTCCGCGCGCAGCTCGAGCGGATCGCAGAACGTGCTTTCCACCCGGCGCAGCAACACATCGACCGGCTGCAAACCTTCCAAGGTCTTCAAGGTCACCTTGCCGTCGCGCAAGGTCAGGTCGGCGCCTTCGACCAGGGTGAGGCCCAACTCGCGCGCCAGATAGACATGCTCGAAATAGGCTTCGTCGTCGGGGCCGGGCGACAATAGGGCGACATGCGGGTTGTCGCGATGCGCCTGTGCCAAGGATTGCAGTGCGTTCTGCCACAGATCGAAGAACGGCCGCAGCTGATGCACATTCCGGCCGCGAAACGCTTCGGGCAGAGTGCGGGCCTGCACGCGGCGGTTCTCCAGCGCGTAACCCAGGCCGGCGGCAAGCTGGGCGCGATCCGACAGCACGATCCAGCGCCCGTCGGGCTGGCGCATCAGATCGGCGGCGTAATGATGCAATAGCGGCCGGTCGGTTTTGGCTTCGGCATCCTGGCACGGACGCAGGAATTCGGGATTGGCGAATACCAGAGCCGGCGGGATCAGATGATCGCGCAGCAGCTTTTGCGGCCCGTAAATGTCGTTGAGCAAACTGTTCAGCAGGCGCGCGCGTTGCGCCAGGCCCGCTTCCAGCGCGCTCCACTCGCTTGCTTCCAGAATCACCGGCAGCAGGTCGAACGACCATTTCTGGCTGGCAACGCGCGGGTCGCTGTAAAGATTGTAGGTAGCGCCGTCCTCGTCGAGCACACGTCGGGCGCTGTCGATGCGCTCGCTCAAGCCGTTGGGCAGCGCGTTGATCAGGCTCAGCACGCCCTGCCAATGGCGGCGGATGCCGCCCTGGCCCGTCACCATTTCATCGTAAGCTTCGGCCAGATGCGCAGGCGCCTGCCCGTTGGCGGTAGTGATGCTCATCGCAAATGACTGGCCGATAACCCCAAGACTGACCCGGCCCTGACTCTATCAGGCTTTGTTGTGCCAGCGAAGATCAAGCGTCAGTGGATGTTCGGGCGCTGGCGTTTCGTTGCGCGGCGCCATCACACCTTGGCTGTGGCCGATCGGGACGAACCGTGCGCGGCGGCGGGCTTCGGCGGCATTGGCGTTGACCGGGAATGGTTGGTAATTGCGCCCGCCGGGCTGGGCCACGTGATAGGTGCAGCCGCCGATCGAGCGCTCGTTCCAGCTGTCGAAGATGTCGAACACCAAGGGCGCGTGTACGTCGATGGTCGGGTGCAGCGCCTCGGGCGGCCGCCAAGCGCGATAGCGCAGGCCGGCCACGTATTCGCCCACCACGCCGGTCGCGCGCAGCGGCACTTGTCGTCCGTTGACCACCACCTTGTGGCGCGGATCGACCATGCCTTGCAGTTTGATCTGCATGCGTTCGACCGAGCTGTCGACATAGCGCACCGTGCCGCCGGCGCCGCCTTCTTCGCCCAGTACGTGCCAGGGTTCGAGGGCATGACGCAATTCAAGGTCGATGCCGCTATAGACCACCTTGCCGATCTCGGGGAAGCGGAACTCGAAATGCGGCGCGAACCATTCCTGCTTGAAGTCGTAGCCGTGCCGGTTGAGGTCCTCCAGCACGTCGGCGAAATCCTGCGCCACGAAATGCGGCAACATGAAATCGTCGTGCAGGCGCGTGTTCCAGCGTACCGGCGATTCCTCATAAGGCGTACGCCAGAAGCGCGAT
>JBBSNV010000507.1:0-2181 GCA_038260375.1 Reyranellales bacterium | reverse complement strand
CCTCGATCCGTTGCGCATCGATCTGATCGAGCACACGGAGGAGCCGGAATGATCAAGCTCGGCCTCACTCTCGTGCTGGCCGCCACGGTCGGCACTTGCGACCAGATGAGCCATCAGCCGCGCTACGATTCCTACGAAAAAAGCTCGCTGTTCGCCGACGGCAAGTCGCTGCAGGCGCCGCCCGACGGCGCCATCGCGCGCGACGACCTGGGTCATTTCACCGCCCTGCGTCAACGCCCAGCCATGACCGCAGCGCTGTTGCAGCGCGGCCAGCAACGCTACGATATCTATTGCGCGGTTTGCCACGACAAGGCCGGCTACGGCCACGGCGCAGTACCGGCGCGCGGCTTTCCGGCACCACCCAGTTTCCATATCGACCGGCTGCGCACAGCGGCATCGGACTACTTAGTCGATGTCATCACCCATGGTCATGGTGTGATGTATTCTTATGCCGATCGCGTAGCGCCGGCCGACCGCTGGGCCATCGTCGCCTATATCCGTGCGCTGCAATTGAGCCAGGATGCGCCGCTTGGAGCATTGTCGGCAGACGACAAAGCGAGGTTGCCGCCATGACCTTGCAGCGCGGACATATCGGGTTGGTTGCCGGCGCGGGCGCTTGCGCCATCGCGCTGGCTTTGATCGCGCTCGACCCCAGCGCGGCGCTGGCGGGATGGTTGACCGGCTTTGCCTTTTGCAGCGCCGTGCCGATCGGTGCGCTGATCCTCCTCATGATGCTGCGGCTGATTCCCGGTGCCTGGCGTGAGGAATTAGGCCCGGTCGCGGAATCGGCGCTGGGACTACTGGCGCCGGTGGCGCTGACGCTACTGCCGATACTGATCGGAATGCCGGCGCTGTATCGCTGGGTACACAGCAATGGCGTTTATTTGTCGCCGTGGTTCTTCATCCTGCGCTCGTTGATTTTCATCGTAATGCTGGCCCTGTTGGCTTGGCTGCTGCTGCAGCGTCGCGCCTGGTCGGTGGCGGTGGCGGCGGCCGGGCTGATGGCGACGGTGCTCTATGCCCATGTCATTGCGGTCGACTGGTTGATGTCGCTCGATCCCAATTTTCATTCCTCGGGTTTCGGCCTTTACGTGCTGTCGATCCAGATGGTCATCGCCTTAGCCGCTTTGGTACTGATGCGCTTGCGCAACGACCCAGCAGAGATGCGTAGCAATATCCTGGGCGGCCTGTTGCTGACCGTGCTGCTGCTATCGATCTATTTCGCCTACATGCAGTATTTCATCCTGTGGTCGGGCGACCTGCCGCAAGGCGTGGCTTGGTATCTGCAACGCGGCAGCGGTATATGGGCGCTCGCCGCCTATGGCTGGAGCGCATTGGAGGCCGGCGCGGTATTGGCGTTGATCTTCCCGCCGATCCGACACAGCCGGCGCGCGTTGATCGCCATCGCCATCGTCATCCTGATCGGCAAGGCGATCGAACTGGCCTGGCTGGTGCTGCCGGCGGTTACTACCGATCTTGCGGTGGCGGTGCCGGCTGCGGCGACCGCCTTGGCCGGCATCGGCGTGCTGAGTTTCACCAGTCTGCCCGTGTTGCGGCCGCTGCTGGCGCGACTGCGACCGGTGGTGTGGGAGATCGCGCCATGACCAAGGCCGCAAAAAAGCGTGCCGATTACGAAAGGCGCGACGTGCCGGCGGGCAAAGTCGCTTACGCAATCGGCGGCTTGGTCGGGCTGATGGTGCTATCCGTCGGGCTGGTGGCAGGCCTGCTGCATGTGCTGCCGCAGCAACCCGACCAGTCCCCGGTATCGGTGCTGGAAACCCACCAGCAACCGCCGCCGACGCCGCGCTTGCAGATGGATCCGGCGCAGGACCGCCTTCGCATCGACGCCATCGCGCAGGAAAAACTGAATGGCTATGACTGGAGCGACAAAGCGGCCGGCAAAGCGCGCCTGCCGATTGATCGCGCCATGCAGATCACCGCGCAGCGCGGCTGGCCGGATGCCGCATCCAAGGCCGCTACGGAGGCGGCACCGCGATGAAACGCCTGGTCATAGCCCTGCTTCTGCTGTGCTGCGCCAGCGCCGCGCAGGCGCTCGACCCGTTCCGGGCCGCCGGCATCGACCGTCTTGCCCATGCCCAAATACCGCTGGATTTGACCTTTCGGGACGAGAATGGCGGCATGACCAGCTTGGGCGAGTTGGCGCAGGGCAAGCCGATCGTG
>JBBSNV010000506.1:0-2182 GCA_038260375.1 Reyranellales bacterium | reverse complement strand
GAAGCCACGGCGCGGCTGTGCGGAATTCGCGTGGTGAGACACCGGCAGCGCGATGGAACGAGCGCACGAAATTCGACAAATCGCCGAAGCCGACATCGAATGCGATCTCGGTGATCGGCCGGTCTTCGTCGGCCAGCAGTCGCGCGGCGCGGCGCAGCCGCGAGCGCAACAGATATTGATGCGGCGTAACGCCCAGCACCTTGGCGAACAGGCGCAGGAAATGGAACGGGCTCAAGCCCGCCTGACCGGCGGCGGCATCGAGATCGATCGGTTGATCGCAATTCTCATCGATCCACAGCGCGGCTGCCACGGCGCGGCTTCGGTCTTGCGCCGGCGTCGCTTCGCGTTTGGCCGTGTCTTGCTTGACCAGCCGCAGGAAGCGCAAAGCCAACAGCAAGCCGATCTCGTCTAAGGCAATGTCGCTGCGGCCGGCCGCTGCTTCTTGGCCCAACTCGCCCAGCACCATCAGCTCGGCGTGCGGCGCCACGCCCATGGTGCGCCACACCGCCATGCCGCCCATCTCTTCGATCAATGCCGGGGCGAAGCTGAACGACAGGCATTCGTCGCCGCACACATGGTCGTGGCTGCAGCGATAGTCGTCGCCCGGTTGGCCGATCAGCAAGCCGCCCGCCACCAGCTCGTAATGCCGCGCGCCGACGTGATAGCCGAAGCTGCCTTTGCGCACATAGGCCAAGGAATAGCTTTCGTGGCTCTCGCTGAACGGCTTGTCGCCGACACGGGCGTTGCAGCGATAGTCGAACACCGACACCGCGCCTTGATGCAGGTATGCCATTTGCCTCGCCTTTGCCGTTGTAATAGAGTATAACCTGTTAATAGGTTATATAATGGCTGGACAGGCAAGCCAGAGTCAATCGCTCGTTAAGGGTCTGAAAAACATGCTGATTTCCAACTATCGCAGCGACTTGGCGTTGGCTTTTGTTAATACGCGCTATTGGCGCGGCTCCGGTACGCCGACCGAGGAATTGGCAACGCTGCCCGCGGTGTCCGACTGGCTGCACAAACACGGCGCGCTGGACGATGCGTGGCATCGCGAATTGAAAGACGGAAAGCTGTCGGAAGACGAGATCGAGATGCTGCTCGACGAGATCATCATCTTACGTGAAACGATGTATCGCGTGTTTGCCGCGCTGGCGACCCCGAAAAAGCCCGCGCAGGAAGACATCAAAGAATTGAGTCGCGCGTTGCGCGACGCCGTGCCGCGCGATGATTTGCGCTGGACCGAAAGCGGATTCACTTGGGACGTGTTCATACCCAATCCGGATGCGCTGAGCATGCTCGCGCCGGTATTATGGTCGGCCGTCGATCTGTTGGTGGGCGATCCTGCCAAACGCTTGCGCCTGTGCAACAACGACAAATGCCTTTATCTGTTCCTCGACAATAGTCGCACCAGCGCGCGGCGCTGGTGCGATATGAAAGCGTGCGGCAACCGCGCCAAGGCGCATCGGCATTATTTGAAGACGAAAGCGGCGTAAGGCATATCGCTCATGACCGAGTATTAAGTTTCACGGCCGTTGCGGCGACAGCCTACTCATCCGGGCATGCTGATGCGGGAAATCCTCGATGAACAGATCAAGCTGTCATTGGCCGAGGTCAACTATACGATCTGTGGCAGGCATCGACCCGCTTGCGCCGCGATCTGGCGTCGATAGAAACCATCGAAACTGCCGGATTTAGCGCGGGCGCGATGCGACGCCTGGCCAAACGACCTTAGGCGCTATGGGAATTCCGCTAGTCGGTCGGCCAGTTGAAGCGGATGTTGTTCTTGGCTAGGCCGTCTTGGATGATCGGCATGCCGCCTGACTTGATCATCCATTCCAGCCGGTGATCGCGATACTGGCGGCGCAGCGCACCCGAGGTTACGCGCTTATAGGCCTCGCCCATGCCGGCGGCCGCGGCATCGAACTCGGCGAAAGTCTTGGCCACCGATTGATGCTGGCGCACCCGTTCCAGCCACTGCAGCAACGGCGAGCCAGAGGCCAGCCCGACCTTGTAATAAGCCGAGCGATTGACGAACGGCGACACGCAGAGATCGGCCCAGCCGAAGCTCTTGCCGCCGAACCATGGTTGGCTGCCGAGCTGCTGCGTCAGCCAAGCCTGGATCTCCAGCGATTGTTTGGTGGCGTTGCCCATCATGGTGGCGGCCAGCTCACCCTCGGCGCGG
>JBBSNV010000505.1:0-2189 GCA_038260375.1 Reyranellales bacterium | reverse complement strand
TGCTGCCGCTCCACCAGAACTCGGTCACGCGACCCGACGCATTACGCACGCGCCGCACGGTCTCGCCGTGGCTGGCATAACCATTGGCCAAAGTGATCTTGCCCTTGTCGCGACCGGTGAGAACGATCTCGCTGGCATCCATGAACGGGTTGAACAGACCGGGCGATGCCGCGATCACCTTGTCGCCCATCGGCACCAGGTCGGTGGCGCCCCACAGGCTCCACCAGCGTCCGGCCCAGCTCTTGGACTTGGCCGACGGTGCGCCATGTTTGGCGAAATTGGCCAGGATGTTGATGATGCTTTCGAACCAAAGGCCCGACCAGCCGTCGCCAGCATTGGTCAATACCGAAATCGACAGGTCGCGTCCTGCCAGTGCGCCCGAGCGCGTGACGAAGCCCTGGAAGCCGCCGCTATGGCCGACATGGTCCCAGCCGCTGGTCGTGCCGCTCATGGTGCCGAATCCATAATAACGCTCGAAGCTGGCATGCGGGTCGCGCCATTGCCGACGTACCATCTCGCGGCGACTCTCGGCCGAAAGGAAGCTCTTCTTCGCCGCCGGATCGATCTGGGCATAGAACTTGGCCAGGTCGCCCGCCGTGCTGATAAAGCCGGTGGCCGGCGCCAGCACATTGGTCGGGTTGCGGCCGGGAATGGCGACACGGCGGCCCAGCGGCAGGCGCGTGCTGTGGCCTGCTGCCAGCTTGGCGCCACGCGGCAGCGGCATATCGGGCGTGGTCTCGCTCAAACCGGCCGGCAGCACGACATTGTCACGGATCCACTTGGTGTAAGGCTGGCCGGCGATCGCTTCGATGATCAGCCCGACCAGGCCATAGCCATGGTTGGAATATTTGAAGCGCTCGCTGGTGCCCAGCACCGGCGCAGCCGCCAACTCGGCGCGCAATTCTATATCGTTCAGGAACGGCCGGCGGTCGGCCCATTGGCCGCTATCGCTGCCGTCGCGAATGATGCCGGCGCTGTGCGACAACAATTGCGCGATGGTGGCGCGCGCCACGTCGCCATGCAGGCCTTTGACATGCTCGCCGGCGCGATCGTCGAGCTTCAACTTGCCGGCCTCGCGCAGCTTGAAGATGCCAGCCGAGGTGAAGGTCTTGGAATGCGAGGCGACGCGAAAGCGATGCCGCGGCGTCAGCTCGACGC
Organism: Reyranellales bacterium; assembly: GCA_038260375.1. Lineage (GTDB taxonomy): Bacteria > Pseudomonadota > Alphaproteobacteria > Reyranellales > JAQSWP01 > JBBSNV01. The sequence goes on along the minus strand of JBBSNV010000505.1, from coordinate 1,031 downwards.
CGGTGACGGCGTTGGCAAAACCATAGGCGCGCTCCAGCACCAGCTTGCCTTTATAGGCAATGGCCAGCGCGCAGCCCGGCTGCGTGCCGGCCCGCATTTGGTAGTCGAAGAATTGCGGAATATAGGCCAGCGCCGGCGCGAGATATTTGTCCATTCGGCTCCCCCACCGAGCGAGCCGAATATTAGATCAAGCGCCGGCCTAGCTCTACAGTGGACGCCTAGCCCCGGCCCAGGAAATCCCGCTTGCCGATCTCGACGCCGTTATGGCGCAGAATGTTATATGCCGTGGTGACGTGGAAGAAGAAATTGGGGAAGGCAAAGCCCAACAGATAGTCGCGGCCGGTAAACTTCATGTCGTCGCCGCCCACTTTCATGACAATGCTGCGCTCCTCGCTGCCGTCGATCTGGCCGGGCTGGAAGCTCTTCACATAGTCGACGCTCTTGGCCAGGCGCGCCTTGAGATCGGCGAAGTTCGCTTCCTTGTCCTCGAGCGGCGGCGCTTCCTGTCCTGCCAGGCGCGCCATGCTGCGTCGCGCCGTATCGGTGACGATCTGCACCTGGCGCGGCAGGGCCAGCATATCCGGCGCCAGGCGCGCGGCCATGAACACCGCTTGATCGATCTTCTTAGCTTCGGCATGCGCCGCAGCCTTGTCGAGGATCGCCGAGAGATTGGTCATGGTGCGGTTGAACACCGGCGCGCTGACCTGATACATCGAAATCGTCATAATCTGCTCCAATAAAAAAATTGTGAAAGGATCGTTTCAGCGCGCGAAGTATTTGGCGCGCCATTCGGCCTGGCCACTCTCGTCGTCCACGCCCATGCTCTCGAGAAAGCGGCTGACCATCATGTAGTAACCGATGGTGACGGTGAGTTCGACCACCTGTTCGGTGTCGAGGAACGCCTTGACCGCGTTCAAGGTCTCGTCCGAAGCGCGCACGTTGTTGACCAGATCGTCGGTGTAAAGCAGGACGGCACGTTCCTGGTTGTCGAACGCGGAGTTCTGCGCGCCCGAGGCCACGGCGCGCAGCTT
>JBBSNV010000504.1:0-2200 GCA_038260375.1 Reyranellales bacterium | reverse complement strand
GCTGCGCCTCGCGCCGCGCGAGGTACAAGGTCTAACTGACGATCACCAGCGCGCCCACCAGGGTCCAGATGCTGGGCGTCTCGGCAAACAACCAGAAGCCGACCATGACCGAAAACGGCAGGCGCAGATAATCGAACGGCGCGACTGCGGTCGCTTCGCCCGCGGTGTAGGCGCGGATGATGCAGGATTGGCCCAAGGTCGCCATCGTGCCCATCGCCAAGGCCAGGCCCCACTCGGTCCAGCTCGGCTCCTGCCATACCACGATGGCCGGGATCAGCAGGAACACCGCGCCCCACACCGTCATCATCACCAGCATGGTCGAGGGGTTCTCGCTGCCGGTCAGGCTCTTGACCACGCACACCGCAGCCGCGGTCAGGAAGGCGCCGAACAGCGCCAGCAACAGCACCGGATCGAAACCGTGCGAGCCAGGCCGCATCATGATCACCACGCCGACGAAGCCAACCGCAGTGGCCGACCAGCGCCGCCAGCGGATTTTTTCGCGCAGCACGGCGGCGGCGATGATGATGACGAACAGCGGCGCGGTGAAGCCGACCGCGGTGGCGTCGGCCAGGGCCAGCTTGGTCAGCACGTAGAAGCCGACCAGCATCGACACGGTGCCCAGAATGGCGCGCCACAGATGACCAAGGTGGCGCTTGCTCTTCATCTGCGCGAAGCGATGGCGCAGCAACCCGGGCAGGATGATCACCAGGCCCAACAGGCAGCGGAAGAACGCAACCTCGTTGAAGGGCAACGACTGGGAAAGATATTTGATCAACGCGCTGACGACCGTGTAGCACAGCCCGCCCAACAGCAGCCACGCCGCGCCCTGGATATTGCCGGGCAGGCGGGAGAATCGATCGCGATGTTGAGAAAACACGGGCGGAGTCCAACGGCTTACCAGGCCGTCAGACTAATCGTCCCAAGCGCCATGCACTAGAAGCATTGCGACAACGCCGCCATGTCGTGCCGACAATTTGCTATTGCAGGTTGGCCGCGACCTTGAGCGGAGCCTCGGTCGATTTCTTGACCTGATCGAGCGACACGCCATCGGCCAGTTCCATCACCGTCACACCGCCCTTGCCGTGCTTGTCGATGCCGAACACGCCCAATTCGGTCACCACCATGTCGACCACGCCGGTGCCGGTCAGCGGCAGGGAGCATTGCTTGAGCAGCTTGGACGCGCCGTCCTTTGAAGTGTGCTCCATCACCACGATCACCTTCTTGACGCCGGCCACCAGATCCATGGCGCCGCCCATGCCCTTGACCATCTTGCCTGGGATCATCCAGTTGGCCAGATCGCCGTTCTCGGCCACTTCCATCGCGCCCAAGATGGACAGATCGATGTGACCGCCCCGCACCATGGCAAACGAATCGGCGCTGGAGAAATACGAAGTCTCCGGCAGTTCCGACACGGTTTCCTTGCCGGCATTGATGATGTCGGGATCGACTTCGTTGTCGAGCGGATAAGGGCCCATGCCCAGCATGCCGTTCTCGCTCTGCAAGGTGACGTGCACGCCTTCGGGAATGTAGTTCGACACCAGAGTGGGAATGCCGATGCCGAGATTGACGTAATAGCCGTCCTGCAATTCCTTGGCGGCGCGGGCAGCCATTTGTTCGCGGGTCCAGGGCATGATCGTTCTCCCTTAACTAATCCTGCGTGCTCAGATCTTACGGATCGTGCGCTTCTCGATGCGCTTCTCATACGGCGCGCCCATGACGATGCGATCGACATAGATGCCCGGCGTGTGGACGTGATCGGGATCGATCTCGCCCGGCTTCACCAGGATCTCGACTTCGGCCACGGTCTTCTTGCCGGCAGTGGCCATCATCGGGTTGAAATTGCGCGCCGCTTTACGGAACACCAGATTGCCCGACGTGTCGCCCTTCCAGGCTTTGACCAGCGCAAGGTCGGCCACCAGGCCGCGCTCCATGACGTATTTCTCGCCGTCGAATTCGCGGATGTCCTTGCCCTCGGCCACCAAGGTGCCGACGCCGGTCTTGGTGAAAAAGGCCGGGATGCCGGCACCGCCGGCGCGAATGCGCTCGGCCATGGTGCCTTGCGGGTTGAATTCCAATTCCAGCTCGCCGGCCAGGTATTGCTGGGCGAAGAGTTTGTTCTCGCCGACATAGGACGAGATCATTTTTTTGATCTGCCGCGTTTCCAGCAGCAGGCCGAGACCGAAGCCATCGACGCCGGCAT
>JBBSNV010000503.1:0-2207 GCA_038260375.1 Reyranellales bacterium | reverse complement strand
TCGCCGATGTCAGGATCGACCGAGGCCTGCAGGGCCATCGCTGCCGATGACGGCGCCGCATTGTGCGGCGCCGTCGCGACCGAGGTTTCTTGCTTGGCCACACTCACCGGCGTCATGCCGGCCAAACCGGCGTCCGCTGCCGCCGCAACCGACCCTTCGGTGGCCAGAGCGGCGGTCGGCGCCGCGCTGGATTTTTCGTGAGGCCTGCTCTTGCGGTTGAGCTTGCCCCTTTTGGGTTTGGAGGCCAGCGCTGCAACGCTGGCAGCCGATTCCTTGCTGCCCTCCGGTGGCGGCGCCGCCATGGCATCGGCATTTCCCGCGGCGCCCACGCGACGCATGATCGCCTGTTCCAGCCAGGTGCCCAACGGCATGCCAAGCTGATCGGCCGCGGCTGCGGCGCGCTCGCGCGCTGTGTCGTCCACGTGCTTGATACGCCAAACGCTCATGCCGCCTTAGCCTCGTGCAGGTACGGGGTTGGTGAGGTTTCGGAGATTGGTGTTGGCGGCAGTCTGCCGCCAAATGGCGCGCTGTCAACTCCGGCGCGCCGCTGTGTCGCGGTCAGTCTTCGAACAACCGCCCCATCATGTTGTGCCCGGACCGGGAGCTGGGCCGCAATTCGCTGGAGCTGCGACGCGTTTCGCCGCGCTGGTCGCCGCGCTGGTCGCCGCTGAGGCGCTCTTCCAGTTTCTCAATGTGATGGGTCACCGCACGATGGCGCGTTCGGCCGCGGTCATCACCAGCGGATTGATGTAGCCACCCTGGCAACGCCAGTGACGAGAGCGTTGATTCGCAGCGCTTTTTTACTATCCAAACGGTTAGGGTGCGCGCAGCCGATGGGCCAGCAGCAAGCTCAAAGTCAGCAAAATAAGCGCGCCTGCTTGATGCAGTGTGGCGATGGCCACGGGAACCCCAAGCAGTAGGGTGGAGATGCCTAGGCCAAGTTGCAGCAGGGCCATCAGGGCGACGGCATTGGCTGCCATGCGAATCGGGTGCGTCAGCCGCGGCGTTCGCCGCAGGCGCCACCACAACAATAGCGCCAGCAGCACGGCAAGCTCGGCCAAGTTGCGATGTTGGAACTGCACCAGAGTCTGATTCTCGAAATGATTGCGCCAGCCCAGCGTCGGATCGTAGGCACCGGGCGGCAGGAAATAGCCCGACATATCGGGGAAGGTGTTGTGCACCAACCCGGCATCGAGTCCGGCGACGAACGCACCGGAGATCATCACCACGAAGACGTAGATGGCAAAGGCACTGGCCCATCCCGAGCCTGAACGCGCCGGGCGCTCGCGCGACTCTATCAAGCCTAACGCCACCCAGACGATGTAAACATAGATCAGCAACGCCGCCGCCAGGTGCGCCGCGAGGCGATATTGGCTGACACTGGGCCGATCGTTGAGGCCGCTTTGCACCATCAGCCAGCCGATGACGCCTTGCAGCCCGCCCAGGATCAGCATGGCGAACAGATGGGGCATTAGCACGCGCGGCACGTAACGCTTCCACAGGAACCAAACCATCGGCAGGAAAAACGCCAAGCCGATGACGCGGCCCAACAAGCGGTGAATGAATTCCAGCCAGAAGATGTTCTGGAATTGCTGCAGCGACATGCCCTTGTTGATCAGCTGGTACTCGGGCGATTGCTGGTACTTGGCGAACTCGGCGTGCCAGGCCTCCAGCGACAGCGGCGGGATCCAGCCGGTCAGCGGCTTCCACTCGACGATCGACAGGCCTGACTCGGTCAATCGAGTCAAAGCCCCGATGATCGTCATGACGAATATCATGCCGGCGACGACGAACAGCCAGCGCGCGATCGCGCGCCTGCGCGCGGGAAGCGGCGAGGGATCGGCCAAAGGCAGAGCGGCGAGATCGGTCATGTTTCGGTGCGCCCAGCAATACGGGAAATCGGCGCGAATTTCTGTGGAACTTTTGCGACAGATGGTCGCCCTGCCGAGTGTATATGGGCACGCTTTGCCGTGCTGGACAGGGCAGGGCGATAATGCCAAAAAGCTCGGCCTTGCCGGCCGGGGAATATGTCCTTAGCCACCGGCAAATCCCTGTCACCGCTGTGGTTGTTATGGTCGAACTGGTGCTCAAGCACGGGCTGACTTTTGCCGATCTTTACGACCGGGCCGGGTTGGTGCGTCTGGACGTCGCCTTCGTGGCCAAGCTGCGCGACAACGACGTCGAATTGCACAACCGTTTGATGACCG
>JBBSNV010000502.1:0-2214 GCA_038260375.1 Reyranellales bacterium | reverse complement strand
TCGACCTTATTGCTGACGATCTTGAAGGCTGGGCCCTGCATGACCTGCAGCACCTCGGCCACGCCAAAGCAGCCGACCAGCGCCGGCAGCAGGCCGACGCCGCCCGCCATATCGGTATTGCCGAAGGCAAAGCGGGCATAGGCGTGATTGGTTTCCTGGCCGATGGTCGAGATGAACAAGCCAAGGAAGCCCGCGAGATAGCCCTTGAGCGGGTCGCCGCCGCTCAAGGAGCCGGCGATGACGATGCCGAACACGGCGATCCAAAAGAATTCGTAAGAACCGAAGGTCAGCGCCAGATCGGCCAAGGTCGGCGTTAGCAGCAACACGCACAGGGTGCCGAACAAAGTGCCGAGCCACGAGCCGCTAGTCGAGATGCCCATGGCGCGGCCGGCTTTGCCCTGACGCGCCAGCGGAAAGCCGTCTAGGGTCGAACAGGCGCTGGCCGGCGTGCCGGGAATATTGAGCAAGATGGCGCTGCGGCTGCCGCCATAGATGGCGCCGACATAGATGCAGATCAGCACCAGGATGGCCGAGCTGTGATCCATGCGATAGGTCAGGGTGGTCATCAAGGCCACGCCCATGGTCGCGGTCAGGCCGGGTAGCGCGCCGATCATGATGCCGAGGAAAGTCGCGCCCAACACATACAGCAAACTATGGAAGTTGGCGAAGCCGGCGAAAGCGTCGCCCAGCAAAGAGAGGTTGGACAGCATCGCTACGTCCCCTTACGTCACGGCAACCGGACCAGGAAAATTTCCTGGAACACCGCCACGACAAACGCGGCCATGCCGGCCGCGACCAGCAATCCGGTGACGATGCGGCGCACACGCAAGGCCATGCCCGGTTGCCATTCGAAGATGATGGTGAAGGTTGTTTTGGTGGCGATACGACGTAGGCGCACTCGCACTCGCAGGAACATGCCAGGCTGCCATTCGAAGATGACGATGAAGGAAGCGACGAACAGGAACACCGCCAGCCAGAACGGCACGCGCGTCACCAGGCCGACGGCAAATGTCATGCCCAGCGCGGCGGTGATCGCCAGGCGGGTCAAACTGATTTTGGGCAGATCCTCGAAACCGACCGGTTGGCCGCCGCCCGGCTTGAGCGCGCCGCGATAGATCGAGCGAAGGGCGAAGGCGATTGCCAGCAGCGCGATCACCGTACCGTGGAAACCGGGCACTATGCCTGGCGCCGTCAAGCCGGTGCCGCCGCTATCGGTGAAGGTCGGCATGTTGAGCGCCAGCACGACGACGGCGATGCCGAAGGCCAGGAACACCGCGGCCGTGATGAGGTCGGTGCGGGCCGATGGCGGTGGGGTGACGTTGCCAGCTTGGGTGTTTTCAGCCATGGCCGCTCGCAAAAGAAAACCGGCGCCGCTCCTGGTGGAACGGCGCCGGCGATTGACGGTTTATTTGGCGGGACGCGGAATGCCGACGGTGTCGGGCGAGATTTTGGCCTTGCCGCCGTCGAAATACAGCCACGCCGTCGTGGTCACCATCTTCATGGCGCCGTTATAGGCTTCGTCGCCATAGATCGGCGAGAACACGGCGCTGCGTGCCGCGGCGTATTTCTGCAACGCCTCGGACTTGGCCATCTTCTTCTGCCACACCATGGTCATGGTCTTGATCACGTCCGCCGGCGCATCTTTCGGCACCCAGATGCCGAAATAATTTACCGGCGCCACCATGTTGGGGATCCATTTGGTGATCGGCGGGATTTCGCCATAGCCTTCCAGCATCACCGGCTTGTCGTTGAGCACGGCCAACGGCACCAGCTTCTTGCCCTTGATCATTTCCGACATTTCGACCAGGAGCTGGCAGACCAGCTGGGTCTCGCCCGACACCGCGGCGATCACCGCCGGGTTGCCGCCGTCATAGGTGACGTGGCGATAGGTGACGCCGGTGGCGGCGCGGATCATTTCCATCATGTTGTGGCCGGCCGAGGAAATGCCGGCGGTGGCGACAGTGACGTCCTTACCGTCTTTTTTCATTGCCGCAAGCACTTGGCCGAAATCCTTGTAAGGCGCGCTGGGATTAGCGGAAATGATGCCGACATTGGCGACCGCCAGGAATAGCGACCAATCGGCCAGCTTGGTGTCGAGCAGGCCCAGCACTTTGTAAGTGCCGACGTCCGACGCCGCGCCCGCGGCCCAGGTTTAGCCGTCATGCGGCGCTTCCATTCCGTTCTTGGTGCCGATCGAACCCGAAGCGCCGGGCT
>JBBSNV010000501.1:0-2217 GCA_038260375.1 Reyranellales bacterium | reverse complement strand
CTTCGCGGGTTTCTTGGCTTTCAACGTCACTCTGACGGCGGTGGTCGTCGGCACGATGCTGTTCGTCCGCGCCAGCATCGTGCATAGCGACGGCTTGGCCGGCGCCGGACTGTTTGCGGCCGGTTGGGGCATCGGCATGCAAAGCATGTCATTGGTGCTGTCGTCGTTTGGAACCTACGTGTTGCCGACCTTGGCCGGGACCACCCCGGACCAGCGGCGAAAGGTGCTGCAAGATGCCGCAACTTTGGTGTTGGCCCTGTCGTTGCCGCTGTTGACGGCGTTGCTGGTGCTCAAGCCGCTGGCGTTGCGCATTTTGTTTACCGCCGAGTTTTTGCCCGCGGTAGCGTTGCTGCAATGGTTGTTGCTCGGCAATTACCTCAAGGCAGTTGCCTGGGTTGCCGCGGTGCCGTTCCTGGCGACGGCCGATCTGCGCCGGTATGCAGTGATCGAGATCGGTTGGTACGTGCTGTTTGCCGGCGGCGTAGCACTCGGCATGCAAAGCATGCATTGGCTGCCCGCGATTGGCGCCAGTTTCGTGGGGTCCTATCTGCTCTATTTTCTAACGGCATTATGGCTGGCGGATCGGCGCTTCGGCTTTCGCCTTTCGATGCGGTCTACCATGGTTTTGCTGGCCGGCGCCGCGCTGCTGGTTTTGGCGGCGCTCCTGACTTGGAACGACACCAGCGTGAATTGGGCGCTTGCCGTCCCGTTGCCGATTGCCGCAGCGACGGTTGCGCTGTTGGCGCTGACGCCGCAGCAGCGCCGGCGTGGCCGCGAGCTAGCGTGGCGGATGGTTGGCCGATGACCCAAACGTCGATGCCGTCGCTGATGACGCTCGCGCTCAGCACGTAGAACCACGAGCGTTATGTCGGCCAGGCGTTGCGTGCCGCTTTCGCGCAGGATTACTCGCCGCTCGAGATCATTGTTTCCGAGGATGCGTCGACCGATGGCACGTACGCCATTGTCGAACGTCTGGTTGCCGATTATCGCGGTCAGCCTTTAACCAGGCCCAACCTTTCGGTGCGATAGGCGCCGCTTAACACATTTTCCCACCAACGCCGGTTGCTCACGTACCAGTCAATGGTCTGCTTCAGGCCGGCATGGAAGCCGGTTGGCGCTTGCCAGCCGATTTCACGCTTCAGCCGTGTGGCATCGATGGCGTAGCGCAAATCGTGGCCGGGGCGGTCGGTGACGAAGCGAATCAGCTTTTCGTGCGGCGCCGTCTTAGGGGCGATGGCGTCGATCTGGGCGCAAATCGCCCGCACGACGTCGATGTTCCTGCGCTCGTTGCCGCCTCCGATGTTGTAGGTGGCGCCGATGCTGCCGCGCTCGAGGATCGCCAACTGCGCCGCGGCGTGGTCTTCGACATGGAGCCAGTCGCGCACATTCTCGCCCTTGCCGTAAACCGGCAGTTCCTCGCCGCGCAACGCGCGCACGATGGTCAGCGGAATAAGCTTTTCGGGAAATTGATACGGGCCGTAATTGTTGGAGCAATTGGTCACGATGGTGGGCAGGCCGTAGGTATGATGCCAAGCATTGACCAGATGATCCGACGCCGCCTTGCTGGCGGAATATGGCGAGTTGGGCTTGTACGGCGTGTCCTCGGTGAACAAGCCGGTCGGCCCCAGCGAGCCGTAAACCTCGTCGGTCGAGATGTGCTGGAAGCGGAAGCGGGCTTTGCGTTCGCCATCCAACTTGCGCCAATAGGCCAGGGTAGTTTCCAGCAAGCTCCAGGTGCCGATGATATTGGTCAGAATGAACGGCGCCGCTCCGTCGATCGAGCGATCGACATGGGTCTCCGCCGCCAGATGCAGGACGGCGTCGGGTTGTTCGTCGGCGAACAGCGCCGCCATGACCGGCGCATCGCCGATATCGGCTTGGACGAAACGATAGCGGCTATCGCCGGCGATGGCTTCGAGCGACTGCAGATTGCCGGCGTAGGTCAGCTTGTCGATATTGACCACGCGCCAATCGGTGTCGGCAACGATGCGGCGGATCACCGCCGAGCCGATGAAGCCCGCGCCGCCGGTAACGAAAATCTTCATGGCCGCAGTAGTAGCCGAATGGCGGTCAATTTGACATACGGTTGGTGCGGTCGGCGATCAATGCGCCAAAATCTGGCTCAGGAATAGTCTGGTGCGTTCGCTCTTGGGATGGGCGAAGAATTCCTCCGGTGCGGCCATTTCCACCACTTCGCCGCGATCCATGAACACCACG
>JBBSNV010000500.1:0-2220 GCA_038260375.1 Reyranellales bacterium | reverse complement strand
GCCGCCGCCACGCCGGTGCCGCGGTCGTTATGCGGATGCAGGCTCAAGACGATGCTGTCGCGATACTTGAAGTTGCGGTGGCACCATTCGATCTGGTCGGCATAGATATTGGCGCTCGACATTTCGACCGTGGCCGGCAGGTTGATGATCATCTTGTGCTGCGGCGTGGGCTTAATCGCGTCGCCCACCGCGGCGCAGATGTCGCGGGCAAATTCCAGCTCGGTGCCGGTGAAGCTCTCGGGCGAATACTGGAACACCCACTCGGTTTCGGGCCGTTGGTCGGCCATCTGCTTGACCAGCTTGGCGGCCGACACGGCGATCTCGGTGATGCCGGCATAGTCCATCCCGAATACCACGCGGCGCTGCAGGGTCGAGGTCGAGTTATAGAAATGCACGATGGCGCGGCGCGCGCCCTTGAGCGATTCGAAGGTGCGCTCGATCAATTCGGACCGGCACTGCACCAAGACTTGGATGGTGACGTCCTTGGGCACCATGTTGTGTTCGATCAGCTGGCGCGCGAATTGGAAGTCGGTTTCCGACGCGGCCGGGAAGCCAATTTCGATTTCCTTGAAGCCCATCTCGCACAACAGCTTGAACATGCGGGTCTTGCGGTCGGCATCCATCGGTTCGATCAGCGCCTGGTTGCCGTCGCGCAAATCGACCGAACACCAGATCGGCGGCTTGGTGATGACGGTGCTGGGCCATTTGCGGTCGGGCAAATTGATCGGCTTGTAGGGCGTGTACTTGGCGGCGGCGTCGATGGGCATGGTTTTCATGGTCGTAATCCTTCTGCGTTTCGCAGTGATATCTTTGAATTCGGGAAACGGGCGCGCGACTGGCAGCAGCAGCGGCGCCCGGCTTGCGGGCGATCTAGGGTCAGATCCGCAAGCCGCCAGTAAGTCGCAGCAAAAGCAGCAGGTCGATGCCGGAATGGGCGACGGACGGGGCGGAAGAAGCTGCTGTTACGGCGAAACGGGAAGACATGACGACCTCGAAATACTAGCTGACTGAACCCGCGCGAGCGCGGCCGACTATGTGCCTAGCGGCACAGTCGGATAAGTCGTAGGGCCAGTTTCGCAGCGGTCGTGGTCATGGGCCGATAGACTAGCCATCGGCGGGCCGTGGTCAAGGGCTATGGCCGACCATGGTCAAATAAAGGGAACCAACAAAAACGGCCGCTCCCTCACAGGAACGGCCGTTTTTCAAATAGAAAGCGCCTAGTGGATGCGGAATATCAGCGGCGGCAAGCCGATACCGATGCCGATGAAGGGACGCGGCGCGGAATAGGCCGGCGCCGGATAATAGGCCCGCGGTGGCGCATAATACACCGGCGGCGGCGGGTAATAGGCGCGCGGCGCGACATAGACGTAGGGGCGCGAATAATACCGGTGGCCACCACCATAGTAGCCACCACGGTAGTGACCACCACCATAATAGCCGCCATGGCGACCCCAATAGGGATCGGCCGACGCTGGGGCTGCGGCCACGACCGACAGGCCGGCGATCATGCCCAGGCCCAACAGGCTCTTAACGATCAGGCCACCTTGCGATTTCACACGCTCGAACAGGCGCATATTACTCCTCCTTACTAGCCACATACGGCTCGGCACAATTCTAAATTCGACGGCGATTGCGGCAAATTCACGGTATTCGGCTTGGTATTAAGCGGGATCCCCGAACCGGCACACTTGCCCAATGCCTCTGTTGTATTACGCAGGGGTAGGGCGAATCATCCCCGCGGTATTTGCCAACTGGATGAAGCGCTTAGACGGGCTTGTTCGGCAAGCCCAACGCATCCCACATCCCGTCGACCTTCTTCACCACCTCTTGGTCCATCGCGATCTTGCGGCCCCATTCGCGGTTGGTTTCGCCCGGCCATTTGTCGGTGGCATCCAGGCCGATCTTCGAGCCCAATCCTGAAACGGGCGAGGCGAAGTCGAGATAGTCGATCGGCGTGTTCTCCACGACGGTGATGTCGCGCGCCGGATCCATGCGCGTGGAGATCGCCCACATCACGTCTTTCCAATCGCGCGCGTTTATGTCGGCGTCCACCACGATCACCCATTTGGTGTACATGAACTGGCGCAAATACGACCACACGCCGAACATCACGCGCTTGTCGTGGCCGGGATAGGCCTTCTTCATCGACACCACGGCGATGCGATAGGAGCAGCCTTCCGGCGGCAGCCAGAAGTCGACGATCTCCGGGAATTGCTGCTG
>JBBSNV010000499.1:0-2220 GCA_038260375.1 Reyranellales bacterium | reverse complement strand
GACCTTCTGGTCGCGCGCCAGGGTCAGCAGGATGTCGAGCGGCCCCTCGAAACCCTCGAGATTGACCACCAACTCGCCTTCGGCCGGGCTGCCATCGGGCGCGCCGCGGTCGAAGGTTTCCGGCGAATGGGGGGTATCGCTCATCTCAATCCGTTCATGTCAAAAGCCGGCTAGGCCCAGGATCGCGTTGCGCACCGCTTCGACCGGTCCGGCGACCAGCCAACGATCGATCGGCAGGTCCAGGCCGAACTGGCTACCAAGCCTGGGGATGAGAAACAAGAACAGCAGCACGATAACTATCCCCAGCCGCTCCAAGCTAGCCAGCGGCCGCGCCAGGGACGGCGGCAGAATCGCCACCAGCACGCGACCGCCATCGAGCGGCGGAATCGGCAGCAAATTGAATACCGCCAAGATCACGTTGAGCTGAATGGCGTTGAACAGATTAGCGAAGACCCAGCGATATGCGTCGTAAGGCAGAGCTTCGGCCGGCCGGATCAGCAAAGCGGCAACGATCGCTATGGCAAGATTGGTCAACGGCCCTGCCGCCGCCACCAATGCCATGTCGCGGCGCGGATGGCGCAGCTGCCTGAAATTGACCGGCACCGGCTTGGCGTAGCCGAACAAGAACGGCGAGTGCATCAGCAACAGCAAGCCCGGCAACAACACCGTGCCGAACGGATCGATATGGCGAAACGGGTTGAGGCTGAGGCGGCCGGCCAATCGCGCAGTGGGATCGCCCAAACGGTCGGCGACAAAGCCGTGTGCCGCTTCATGCAAGGTAATGGCCAGCAGGGCGGGAATGATCCAGGTGGAGATTTCCAACAGCATGCGCGGCAGCTGATCCATCAGGCGGCAACCTTTTCCAGCAGGCTATCGAGGCGTTGGCGCCAAGCGGCGATTTCCGCCGCGCTGGGCATCGCCGGTGCCGTGTTGCGTTGGCGTTGGCCGCGCGCGATGCGATCCATCGCCTTGTCGGTCAGCGCAGCGATGGCGCCTGCCACTTGCTGCATCTCGTCGAGCTTGCCGTTGCAATGCAGGGCGACGTCGCAGCCAGCCTCGATTGATGCCGCGGCGCGCTCGCCCAAACTGCCGCCCAACGCCTGCATCGACAAATCGTCCGACAGCAGCAGCCCGTCGAAGCCGATCCAGCCGCGAATGACGCGATCGATCACAGCCGCAGATGTAGTAGCTGGGCGTTGCGCGTCGATCGCGGTGTAGAGCACATGGGCGGTCATGCCCCAGGGCATGTTGCACAGCGCCTTGAACGGCAGGAAATCGGTGTGCTGCAAAGTCGGCATCGGCGTATCGACGCGCGGCAGATCGAAATGGCTGTCGACTCCCGCGCGGCCATGGCCCGGTAGATGCTTGATCACCGGCATGATGCCCATTTCCAGCATGGTGCCGGCGACGACACGGCCGAGATCGGCCACGACTTCGGGCTCCGACGCAAAAGCGCGATGGCCGATCACGTCATGAGCGCCTTCGATCGGAACGTCGAGCAGCGGCACGCAATCGACGTCGACACCCAGCGGCAGCAGCTCGGCCGCGATCAGCCTCATGTTGAGATGTACCGCTTCGCGACCAGCAGCGGGATCGCGCTTATACAATTCGCCGAAGCGGCGCGCCGCCGGCGCCTGGCGCCAATGGGGCGGCTTGAGGCGCTGCACGCGGCCCCCCTCTTGATCGATCAACACCGGCGCATCGGCGCGGCCGATGGCGTCGCGCAGATCATGCGCCAGTTTGGCGATTTGTACCGGGCTGTCGCAATTGCGCGCGAACAAGATGAAGCCGAACGGATCGACCGAGCGGAAGAAATCGCGCTCTTGTTGTTTCAAGGTCAGGCCCTCGCAGCCGAAAATGGCGGCGCGGGGATTGCGCGCGGCGGCCATGGTCAAGGCTTGACCACGATGCAGTCGACCGCGCGGGTTTTCAGCTTGCTGCACGCTGAGGTCGCGCCATCGGCATCGAGCGGGCCCGCTTGCACGCGATAATAGATGCCGCGATCGCCCAGATCGACTTTGACCGCGCGCATGGTGAGCGACGACAGCACGTCGCCGTTGCTCTTTTGCATGCGCGCCCAGGTGGCTTGCGCCTGTTCCTCGCTGCGCACCGAGGCCAGTTGGATGCGATAGCCGCTGATATTGTCGATCAACGATGCGATCGATGGGACGCCGACGGCAACCCCAGCCGGGGCCGGCGCGGTTGCCGTCGGCGTCGGCG
>JBBSNV010000498.1:0-2221 GCA_038260375.1 Reyranellales bacterium | reverse complement strand
GGTGATTGGTATACTGGCCGTCGCCGCAATAGCGTATCTGGTGGCGCGATAAAGCCGGTTTCTCAATCGTAACCGGCTTGTTGCTTGACCCCGGCTGGGGAAAGAGAAAGACTTTTACCGCTGTCCAACAAGCGGCCCACCAGTGGCTGGGACGGCGCATGGCGTCCAGGTTAATGCCTGGGTGAGGGCGCAAATGGCGCTTGGCGTTCACGAGGGAGGATTTTGATGTCGCTGACCGTAAAAATGACGGTGAACGGAAAAGCGGTCAGTGGGACCGCCGAGCCGCGCACTTTGCTGGTGCAATTCCTGCGCGAGAATTTAGGGCTCACCGGCACCCATGTCGGCTGCGACACCAGCCAGTGCGGCGCTTGCGTCGTCGAAGTCGACGGCCATTCGATCAAATCCTGCACCATGTTCGCCACCCGCGCCGAAGGCGCGCAGGTCAAGACCATCGAGGGCCTGGCCGACGGCACTACCTTGCATCCGATGCAGGAAGCGTTCCGCGAGCATCACGGCTTGCAATGCGGTTTCTGCACCCCGGGCATGGTGATGAGCGCTATCGATCTGGTAAAGCGCCACAATTATCAGCTCGACGAGATGACCGTGCGCCACGGCTTGGAAGGCAATCTCTGCCGCTGCACCGGTTACCACAACATCGTGAAGGCGGTTCTGGCCGGCGCTAAGGCCATGCAAGCCAAGGGGGTGTAGCCATGAGCGACCCAGGAAATCAGACAGCAAATCAGAGCGGAATCGGCGCCCGCGTTCTTCGTCGCGAGGATCAACGCTTTCTCACCGGCAATGGCCATTACACCGACGACATGGTGCGCGGCCGCACGACCTACGCTTCCTTCCTGCGCTCGCCGCACGCCCACGCCAAGATCGCGAAGCTCGACATCTCGGCCGCCAAGAATGCGCCGGGCGTGCTGGCGATCTTTACCGGCCAAGATATCGCCGACGCCAAAATGGGCAGCCTGATCTGCGGTTGGGTGGTCAAGGACAAGCACGGCCAACCTCATAAAGCCCCCGCCCATCCGGCCTTGGCGCTCGACACGGTGCGCCATGTCGGCGATCAGGTCGCCATGGTGATCGCCGAGTCGATCGGCGAAGCCAAAGACGCGGCTGAAATGATCGTGGTCGATTACGAAGTGCTGCCCGCCGTGGTCAGTCCGGCCAAGGCGCTGGATAAAGGCGCGCCGCAAGTGCATGCCGATGTCGAAGGCAATCTTTGCTACGACTGGGAGCTGGGCGACAGGGCCGCGGTCGATGCCGCGTTTGCCAAGGCAAGCAATATCGCCAAGCTCGACATTATCAACAACCGGCTGATCCCCAATGCCCTGGAGCCGCGCGCGGCTCAGGCGGAATACGACAAGGGCACCGGCCAATACACTTTGTGGACCACCTCGCAGAACCCGCATGTCACGCGGCTGGTGCTGTCGGCGTTCATCCTCGGCATCCCCGAGCACAAGCTGCGCGTCGTAGCGCCGGATGTGGGCGGCGGCTTCGGCTCGAAGATCTTCATCTATGCCGAAGAGACCTTGCTGACCTGGGCCTGCGCGAAAGTCGCCCGGCCGATCAAATGGGTGGCCGAGCGCAGCGAGTCGTTCCTGACCGACGCGCATGGCCGCGATCATGTTACGCATGCCGAACTGGCCATGGACAAGGACGGCAAGTTCCTGGCCTTGAAGGTCGATACCATTGCCAATATGGGCGCGTATCTGTCCACCTTCGCCACTGCGGTGCCGACCTATCTCTACGGCACCTTGC
This sequence comes from Reyranellales bacterium, assembly GCA_038260375.1. Taxonomy (GTDB): domain Bacteria; phylum Pseudomonadota; class Alphaproteobacteria; order Reyranellales; family JAQSWP01; genus JBBSNV01. Next base: position 457 of record JBBSNV010000498.1, on the reverse strand, counting down.
TGGCCGGGCAATACACCACGCCGGCGATCCACGTGAATGTGCGTTCGGCCTTCACCAACACCGCGCCGGTCGATGCCTATCGTGGCGCCGGCCGTCCCGAAGCCACCTTCGTGATCGAACGCATCGTCGACGAAGCGGCGCGGGTGATGAAGCTGGATCCGGTGGAAATCCGCAAACGCAATTTCATCGCGCCCGATGCCTTCCCGTACCAGACGCCGGTAGCGTTGACCTACGACTCGGGCAACTATGTGCCGATCATCGATGAAGCCTGCAAGATTGCCGACTATGCCGGGTTCGAAAAGCGCCGCGCCGAGGCCAAAGCCAAGGGCAAGATTCGCGGCATCGGCATCTCTGCTTACATCGAGGCCTGCGGCCTGGCGCCCTCTGCCGTAGTCGGCTCCTTAGGGGCTGGCGTCGGACAGTGGGAATCGGCCCAGATCCGCTTCAACCCGACCGG
>JBBSNV010000497.1:0-2223 GCA_038260375.1 Reyranellales bacterium | reverse complement strand
GCATCGAACGCGCAGCCCAGCGCAGCCAGGCCGACGACGTGATCGCCAAGTTGCCGCGCGGCTACCAGCAGATGATCGGCAAGCGCTTCAAGAACGGCGTCGAGCTGTCGGGCGGCGAATGGCAGAAGATCGCCATCGCACGCGCCTACATGCGCGAAGCCGAAGTGCTGATCCTGGACGAACCGACTGCGGCCCTCGATGCGCGCGCCGAGTTCGAAGTGTTCCAGCGCTTCAAGGAATTGAGCAAGGGCAAGACCGCGGTGCTGATCTCGCATCGCTTTTCCAGCGTGCGCATGGCCGACCGCATCCTGGTGCTGGCCGACGGCAAAGTCGAAGCCAGCGGCACGCATGAAGATTTGGTGGCGCAACGCGGCCGCTACGCAGAGCTGTTCGAGTTGCAGGCGGCGGGGTATCGGTAGTGGCCCACACCATCGCAGCCAACGTCAAAATCGCGGTGATCGGCGGCGGCCCGGCCGGGTTGATGGCCGCCGAAACCATGGCCCGCGCCGGGCTCAAAGTGACCGTGTTCGAGCGCATGCCCAGCGTCGGGCGCAAGCTGTTGATGGCCGGGCGCGGCGGCTTGAACCTGACGCATTCGGAACCGGCCGAACGCTTCCCGGCGCGTTATCGCGAAGCAGGACCGTGGATGGAAAAGCTGCTGGCGCAGTTTCCGCCGCAAGCGCTGATCGAATGGTGCGAGGGGCTGGGCCAGCCGACTTTCGTCGGCAGCAGCGGTCGGGTGTTTCCCAAGGCGATGAAGGCCAGCCCGTTGTTGCGCGCTTGGCTGCAGCGCTTGGAGAGTTTGGGCGTTCGCATCGTGACGCGCGCGCAGTGGACCGGCTGGAACGCGGACGGTGCGTTGAGCTTTGCCGATGGCACGAGCCACGCGGCCGATGCGATGGTGCTGGCCTTGGGCGGGGCGTCGTGGCCGCGACTAGGCACGGACGGACATTGGACTACGCTGCTGCCCGACATCGAGATCGCTCCGCTGCGACCGGCCAATTGCGGCTTCGTCGTCGAATGGTCCAACATGTTCCGCCAACGCCATGCCGGCACGCCGCTGAAGCGCATCGCCTTGTCGTTCGCCGGCGAGACGGTGCAAGGCGAAGCCATGATCACCGAGCGCGGCATCGAGGGCGGCGCGGTCTATAGGCTGGCGGCGCCGCTGCGCGAGGCGATCGCGCGCGGCGGGTCGGCGCTGTTGCGGATCGATCTGCGACCCGCCCTAGACTTGGCGGCGCTGAGTGAAAAGCTCGACGGGCCGCGCGGCGGCAACTCGCTCTCGACCTTCTTGCGCAAGCGTGCCAGCCTGGCGCCGGTGGCGATCGGGCTGGTGCAGGAAGCGTTGCATGAAGGCGCCACCGAGAATTTGGCGGCGCTGGTCAAGGCATTGCCGCTGCGATTGATCGCACCGTTCGGTTTGGACCGCGCCATCTCTACCGCCGGCGGCATCGCGCTCGCCGAATTGGACGAGCGATTGATGCTGCGCAAACGGCCCGGCGTGTTCGCGGCGGGCGAGATGCTGGACTGGGAAGCGCCGACCGGCGGCTATTTGCTGCAAGCCTGCATGGCAAGTGGTGTCGTGGCCGGACGCGGTGTTATGGAGTGGCTGCGCTCTTAAGCATGCGCCGCAGAAAAGCGATCGCGATAAGGCGCGGCACAATTGCGATCGTCGCCGATTGCGGGCAGAGGTTGCTCGGGCTTCGGCAGTCCGCACAAAGTGGCTGCAATCTGGACCGCCCCTGCCGGGTCGGCCACCATCTCCTCGTAGCTGACCACACGCGCGATATCTGGCAGGCGCGCGGCAAGCGCATCGATCATGGCGTGATACCACTCGATATACTGGCGCGCCGCTTTCAACTCGTAGGAATGCGGGTTGCCCTTGCGGTAGCGCCGCATAAAAATGCGCAGCGCATTGTCGTCGACATTGCGCTTGACGAAGATGAAGCGCGTGTTGGGCAATATCGCTGCGATCTGCGCCACTTCCTCGATGTAACCGGGGTGAGTGTTGGTAAAGACTTTGGCGCTCGCCGCGCGTCGCGCCAGCTCCTCGGCATAGAATTCACGCAGCTGCGGATAGAATTGTGGCGGCATGTGATCCAGCGAATAGGTGTTGATCAATCCCGCTTCTTGATAGGTGCGGCTGATCGCATTCTCGAGCGACGGATTCTCATAACCGCGCCGCACGCCGTCCAGCGTTCCGACCAGAGCCTCCAGCGTGGT
>JBBSNV010000496.1:0-2225 GCA_038260375.1 Reyranellales bacterium | reverse complement strand
GGAAACTCCGCCACGATCTCGACGAAGCGCGGCACCTTGTAACCAGCAATACTTTGCTTGCAGCGCGCGATGATCTCTGCGGCAACTGGCGTCTCGCCGTCCTTGGGTTGGACATAGGCGTAAGCCACTTCGCCCATGCGCGGATCGGGCACACCCACCACCACGGCCTGCTTCACGCCGGGACAGGACTGCAGAAACTCTTCGATCTCTTGCGTTGCCACGTTAAAGCCACCGGGCTTGATCATCTCCTTGACGCGGCCACGGAACACGACATAGCCGTCTTCGGTCAATTCGCCGAGATCGCCGCTATGCAACCAGCCGCGCGGATCGAACGCCTTGGCGTTTTCCTCGGGCCGCTTGTAATAGCCCGCCATCACCGTATAGCCCTCGATGCACATTTCACCGACGCGGCCGGCCGGCAACTCCTCGCCGCTATCGACATCGACGATATGCACCGTCACGCCGGGCACTGGCTTGCCATTGTTGCGCAGCTTCAATTCCAACGGCTCGTACCAATAGGAGCGGCAGATCGCGTTCGACGTCTCCGACATGCCATAAACACTGGTGAATTCGCTGGCGCCCAGCTGCTCGACGATGAAGCGGAACGACTCGGCCGACAGCGGTCCACCGGTGCCGGTGCGCAAGCTCGACAGATCGTGCTTCTTCAAGTCAGGGTACTCGCGCAAATCGTGCACGATGGCATCGACGAAGAAAGTGAACGTGACTTTCTCCTTCTCCACCGTCTCGCAGAATTTCTTGGCATCGAAGCGGTCGATGATCACCATGGCGCAGCCGCACAGTAAAGTGGACAGCGTGTAGGACGTACCGGTAGCACTAAACAACGGCACCGCGGTCAAATAGCGATCCGCCGGAGTCATGTTGAAGCGTTCGATGGTGTTGAAATTGTTCTGCAGGATTGGCCCGTGCCGCACCATCGCGCCCTTGGGGAACGAGGTGGTGCCCGAGGTGTAGAGGATTTGCGCTACGTCTTGCGCTTTAACCTGCTTCTTGCACTCGTCCAAGATGTCGGGCTGGTCGCCGGCTTCCGCGCCCATCGTTTCGATGTCTTCGAAGCGCCACATGCAGCCAGGAATGCCCGCACCACGGCCGATTACGGAGCGCAGTTGCGGCAATTGTTCGATCGCCCATTCGCCGCGCTCTTGGCGGCGGAAGCCCGGTGCGATGCGCTCCAGTATGTCGAGATAGCGCACACTACCGTAGCCTTCATCGACGATCAGGAACTTGCTATCGGATTGGCCCAGCACGTAGCCGACATCGTTGTCGCGAAACCGCGTGTTGATCGGCACCAGCACCGCGCCCAGATACGGCACTGCCCACCGCGCCACCACCCAGTCGATGCTGTCGGGCATCCATAGCGAGACGTGATCGCCTGGCCGCACGCCCAGCGCCACCAGCCCACGCGCGAAGCGGCGAATGCGGGCGGCGAGTTGGCTATAGTTCAGCCGCGTATCGCCGAACACCAAGGCTTCGTTGGTCGGATTGGTCGCTGCCGCCCAATCGACGGCGTCGGCGAAGGTCTTATCGACCCAACGAATTTGCGCAGCCGTGGTCATCGCCGCGTTTCCGGCCCGCCACGCACATAGATGATCTGACCCGAGACGTACGACGCCTCTTCGCTGCACAAAAAGCAGATCACGTTGGCGATATCGCGCGGCACGCCGACGCGCTGCAGTGGAATGGCCTTGGCGCGGGCGGCCTTGTATTCCTCGGGATCCTGGCCCAAGCGCCGCGCCGTCTTGCGCGTCATCTCGGTATCGACGAAGCCCGGCGCCACACAATGGACGTTGATGTTGAACGGCCCGAGCTCGATCGACAAAGTGCGGGTCATGCCCTGGATCGCGGCCTTGGCGGCGGAATAATTGAACTGGCCACGATTGCCCAACGCGGCGGTCGAAGACAGGCTGACAATCTTGCCGAAGCGCTGTTGCACCATGAATTTCTGGGCGTATTTGGTGCACAGGAAATTGCCCTTCAGATGCACCGCCATGACCTGGTCCCAGTCTTCCTCGGTCATTTTGTGCAGCAGGTTGTCGCGCGTGATGCCGGCATTGTTGACCAGCATGTGAATGCCGCCGAAGCGTTGCGCTGCTTCGTTCATCACCGCTTCGACCGCTTGGCCATCGGTGATGTTGACCACCGCGCCCCAGCTTTCGACGCCATGCTTGGCGGCGATCTGCTTGGCGGTGTCGGACACCGCGGGATCG
>JBBSNV010000495.1:0-2240 GCA_038260375.1 Reyranellales bacterium | reverse complement strand
ATGCGCGCCTCGGACACGGCGCAGATTTTCTTCGACGACGTGAAAGTGCCGGCGCGTTATCTGGTCGGCCAGGAGGGCATGGGCTTCATCTATCAGATGAAGCAGTTCCAAGAGGAACGCCTGTGGGCTTGCGCCGGTTCGCTCAAAGGCTGCGAGCGCACCATCAACGCCACCATCGATTACACGCGCGAGCGTAAGATTTTCGGCAAGCCGATCCTCGACAATCAAGTGGTGCACTTCCGCATGGCCGAGTTGATGGCCGAGGTCGAGGCGCTGCGCTCACTGACCTATCGCGCCTGCGAGGACTATCTCGCCGGCAAGGACGTCACCATGCTGGCCTCGATGGGCAAGCTGATCGCCGGGCGTTTGCGCAGGACGATCAGCGATTCCTGCCTGCAATATTGGGGCGGCGCCGGCTATCTGTGGGACAGCCCGGTGGCGCGCTCGTTCCGCGACGGCCGGTTGGGCTCGATCGGCGGCGGCGCCGACGAAGTCATGCTCACCATCATCAGCAAACTCATGGGCACCCTGCCCCGTCCAGAACGTCCTTAAGGAAACGCCCGATGCTCTTCACTCAAGAACACGAACAGATCCGCCGCACTTTGCGCAGCATCGTCGACCGGGACATCAACCCGCATGTCGATCAATGGGAAGAAGAAGGCATCTTCCCCGCCCACCAAGTGTTCAAGAAGCTGGGCGATGCCGGCCTGCTGGGTATTTCCAAGCCGGTCGAGTATGGCGGCATGGGCCTGGATTATTCCTACGCCATGGTGATGGCCGAGGAATTGGGCCACATCCATTGCGGCTCGATCCCGATGGCGATCGGCGTGCAAACCGATATGGCGACGCCGGCTTTGGCGCGCTTCGGCTCGGACGAAACGCGCAAGGAATTCTTGGCTCCCTCGATCGCCGGCGATTACGTAGCTTGTTTGGGCGTATCGGAAGTCGGCGCCGGCTCGGACGTGGCCTCGATCAAGACCAATGCAAAACGCGTGGGCGGCGACTACGTCATCGATGGCGGCAAGATGTGGACCACCAACGGCACCCAAGCCGATTGGATCTGCCTTTTAGCGAATACTGGCGATGGCAGCGCCCATCGCAACAAATCGCTGATCTGCGTGCCGATGAACACCAAGGGCGTGCAAGTGGTCAAGAAGCTCGACAAGCTCGGCATGCGGTCGTCCGACACCGCCCAAATCTTCTTCGACGAGGTCAAGGTTCCGGTGCGCAACCTGATCGGCCAGGAAGGCATGGGCTTCACCTATCAGATGCAGCAATTCCAAGAGGAACGCCTATGGGGCGCGGCCTCCGCGTTGATCGGCATGGACCGCATCATCGACCAGACCATTGAATACACCCGCGAGCGCAAGATTTTCGGCAAGCCGATCCTGGATAACCAGGTGGTGCATTTCAAATTCGCCGAGCTGAAATCGGAGATCGAAGCGCTGCGTTCGCTTTGCTATCGTGCCTGCGAGGAATACATCAACGGGCGCGACGTGACGATGCTGGCCTCGATGGCGAAACTCAAAGCCGGCCGCTTGCTGCGCGTGGTGGCCGATAGTTGCCTGCAATATTGGGGCGGCGCTGGCTATCTGTGGGAAAGCCCGGTGGCGCGCGCCTTCCGCGACACGCGGCTGGCCTCGATCGGCGGCGGCGCCGACGAAGTCATGCTGCAGATCATCGCCAAAATGATGGGCACCATGCCCCGTTTAGAAAATCGATAGCAAAAACCGCTAATTGAAGTCAGAGGAATTCATGGCCACTTTCGCCGACAAATACGAAACCCTGCTGCTGCGCCAGCAAGGCTCCCGCCTCTATCTCACGCTCAATCGCCCCGAGGCGAAGAACGCGCTCAACCCGACCATGATCAACGAGTTGAACGCCGTGTTCGACGTCTTGAAGACGCGGCACGATGTGAAAGTCGTGATCATGCGCGGCAGCAACGGCGTGTTCTGCGCCGGCGCCGATCTGAAGAACATGGCCAAGATGGAGCCCAAGGTTCCAGGCCAAAGGGATCCGATCGCGGTGTGGAACCGCGGCTACGGCACCTTCCTGGAAAAGGCCACCAACACGCCGCAGGTTGTCGTCGCCGCGATCGAAGGCCACGCACTGGCTGGCGGCTTCGGCCTGGCTTGCGTGTCGGATGTGGCGATCTGCACGGAAAATGCCTCCTTTGCCATGACCGAGACCGCTCTTGGCCTATTGCCGGCCCAGATCGCGCCCTTCGTCGCCATGCGCAT
>JBBSNV010000494.1:0-2241 GCA_038260375.1 Reyranellales bacterium | reverse complement strand
CGTCGATGGCTTCGGCGGTGCGTTCTGGCTCGCCCCAGTAGCCCTGCATGACCGAATAGCCCCGAGTGCAGAGTTCGCCAGCCATGCCGCGCGGCACCACGCGGCCCTCTGCATCAACGATCTTCACCTCCACATGCGGATGGATGCGGCCGACGGTGGAGACGCGGCGCTCGATGGGGTCTTCCGTACCTGACTGGAAGCTGACGGGGCTCGTTTCCGTCATGCCATAGGCGATGGTCACGTCGCGCATATGCATGTCCGCGATGCAGCGGCGCATCACCTCGATCGGGCAGGGCGAGCCCGCCATGATGCCGGTGCGCAGCGAGGCGAGGTCGAAGTCTTTGAACTGCGGGTGGTCGAGCATGGCGACGAACATGGTCGGCACGCCATGCAGCGCGGTGCATTTTTCTACCTGTACGGTTTGCATCACCGACAGCGGCTCGAACGAATCGGCGGGGTAGATCATGGCCGCGCCATGGGTGACGCAGGCCAGATTGCCCAGCACCATGCCGAAGCAGTGATAAAGCGGCACAGGGATGCACAGCCGATCGTGCTCGGTCAACTTCATCGCTTCGCCGATGAAGAAGCCGTTATTCAAGATGTTGAAATGCGTCAGGGTGGCGCCTTTGGGAAAGCCCGTGGTGCCTGATGTGAATTGGATGTTGATCGGATCGTCGGGCTGCAGGGTCTTCTTCAACGCCTCGAGCCGGTCGTGGTTGGTTTGCTTTCCCGCGTCCAGCACATCGGAGAAATTCATCGTGCCCGGCGTGCGCTCGGTCCCTAAACGAACGACCAAGCGCAGCTCGGGCAGTTTCTGGGCGTGCAGCTCACCTGGCTTGGATGTTTCCAATTCCGGCGCCAACTCGCCCAGCATGAAGAGATAGTCGGAGGTCTTGAACTTGTCGGCGGTAATGATCGCCTTGCAGCCGACTTTGTTCAGCGCGTAGTCCAACTCCGTCAGGCGATAGGCCGGGTTGATGTTGACCAGGATCAAGCCAGCTTTAGCCGTGGCAAACTGCGTGATCACCCATTCGCTGCAATTGGGCGACCATATGCCGATGCGATCGCCCGGCTCCAGGCCTAAGGACAACAGGCCGGCGGCCAGCGCATCGACTTGTTCCTGAAGCTGGCGATAAGTCCAGCGTACCTTCTGATGCCGCACCACCAAGGCTTCGCGTTCGGGGAAGCGCGAAACGGTGGCGTCGAACATAGTGCCCAAGGTGCGATAGTCGAGCGGCACCAGGCTGGTGCCCTGGACATAGGATTGGGTCAGTTCGGCCATGAGAGTCTTCTCCGATTATTCCGCGTCCGATTACTCAGCGGCGGCGCGCTTGGCGGCTTCCTTCTTAGCCGGCTTGGCGGCTGGCAGCTCGATCGCCTCGTCTTGGGCATCGGCTTCTTGCAGCGCCGTTTCCAGCCCGGCCTTGATTGCCGCCAGCTTGTCGGCATGCACCACTTTCAAGCCGAACAGATCCTTGACGTAGAACACGTCGACCGCGCGCTCGCCGTAGGTGGTGATGTGGGCCGAGGAGATTTGCAGGTTGAGTTGCGACAGGGTGCGCGTCACCAGATGCAAAAATCCCGGCCGGTCGCGGCCGTTGATCTCGACCACGGTATGGGTGTTGGACGCCGCGTTGTCGATCAGCACGCGCGGCGCGACTTTGAACACCGCGGCGCGGGTCGGGTAGTTGGGCTTCTGGCTGGCCAGCGCGTCCCTGATGCGCAGCTGGCCGCTCAGCGCCTGCTCGATGCGGGCCGACAGCCGGGCCAATTTGTCCGAGCGCTCGAACGCGCCGCCCTCGGTGTCCTGCACGGTGAAGGTGTCGAGCGCCATGCCGTTGGCCATGGTGAAAATCTTGGCGTCGACGATGTTGGCGCCGCTCAAGGCCATGGCGCCGGCGATGCGCCAGAACAAGCCCGGCATATCCTGGGTGTAGATCGTCACATCGGTGACGGCGCGGTAGCGATCGACGCTGTGCTCGACCACCAGCTGGTTGTTGTCGCGCCGGGCGCGGCGCATCAAATCGGCGTGGCGGGCGTGGGTCGCGGCATCGAACGACAGCCAATAGGCCGGATAGCCTTGCTGAAAAATCTCCTCGCGCTCGGCTGCATCCCATTCCGGCAGCAGTTTGGCTGCTTCGTCTTGCGCTTGCTTCACGCGGGCGCCGCGACCGCCGCTCAAGGTTCCGCCCGACAGCACTTCCTCGGTGGCGTAATAGAGCGTGCGCAGCAGCGCGGCCT
>JBBSNV010000493.1:0-2247 GCA_038260375.1 Reyranellales bacterium | reverse complement strand
CTTAGTGATGAGGCTACCGCAAGGTCCTTCGCTTCGCTCAGGACCACGTAGAGCCTCATTCCCCGTCACCGACACCACCGCTTCCTTAACCTTGGCTATGCCCAAGCACACGCCGAGCTTACCGGTCAGCTTGGCTTGGCCGGCAGCGGCAAGTGCTGCGCCCTCCTCGTGACGCACGCCGATCCATTCGATCTTGCCGTTGCGACGCACCGCGTCGGCCAGCGGGTTGAGTGAATCGCCGATCAAGCCGAAAACCGGTTGCACGCCGATTTGCTCGAGCGCCACAATCAGTGTGTTCGCCACCGTTTTGGCCATGAAAACTCCTTCGCCGGCGCATCGATGCGGGGCACAGGAGTAGCGTTACGGAAGGAGGATGGTTCCCGGCGTAGGAGGCCCGGGGCGGACCATTTCAGGTCCTTATCGGGACCAGTTCAGGCCGATCTTCGGCCCATCTTTACCCCAGGCCGCGCCCAGCATTTCCGGCTAACAGACCTAGAAGTTGCGCAGCAGCCGTTCCAGATAGTCGAGTTCCAGTTTGGGCCGGTCGGCATCTCCGGAGCGCCGCCGCAGTTCTTCCAGAATCTCGCGCGACAGCTGGCGTTCGGGCTGGTCGGGGATCTTCACGCCCTTGTCGTCCACCGCGTTGCCGAAATTGCCTTCGCGGCCCAACGGATCGCGCTTGTCGCGATTGGGGTCGTTGTTGAAGTTCTGGCGATCGACGCTGGTGCCGTTGCCGCTGTTGCGCATCTGCTGGGCGAATTGATCCATGCCCTGCTGCAAGGCATCGAGCGCTTGGCGCTGCGCGCGCTCGGCGCTGTCCAGATCGCCGCGGCCCAGTGCGCCTTCGGCATCGCGCATCGCCTGTTCGGCATCGCCCAAAGAGTCGGGCACCTCGCCGGTCAGATCGCCGAACTTGCCCATCAGGTCGCCGAGCTGGCGGCGCAGTTGCTCCTGCTGGGCGCGGCCCTGCTCCATGCCCTTGCCCTGCTGACCTTGCTGACCCTTTTGTCCTTGCTGGCCCTTCTGACCCTGCTGCTGACGTTGGTTCTGGCCGTCCTGGCCGTCGCGGCGCTGGCGCTGGGTGTCGCCCAACAGATTGTGCTGGTCACGGACGATCTTATCCATGTCCTTCATCATCTGCTGGCCCTGCTGGCTGCGCTGCTGATTGCGCTGCGCCTGCTCGCGGCTCATCGGCTTCATGTTCTCCAGCATGTTACGCAGCTGGGAGAGCATTTGTTTGGCAGCGTCGCGATTGCCCGACTGCGCCATCTCGCGCGCCTGGTCGAGCATGCGCTGCAAATCTTCCTGAGTGATCACCTTGTCGGGATCGCTCTGCTCGGTCATCTGCTCGCCATTCTGCTGCATCTTCTCAGCCAGCTCGCGCAGATAGTTGTTCATCGCCTGCTTGACTTCGTCCATCAGGCGTTGGATTTCTTCGTTGGGCGCGTTGCGGTCGAGCGCCTGCTGCAGGGCGTCCTGAGCGCGGCGCAATTCGCGCTCGGCCATCGACAAGCCGCCCTCTTCCAGCCGCAGCGCGGTGTCCCACAGCAGCTTCTGCACCTCGGAGATGCCCTTGGGCGTCAAATCGAGCAGCAGGCGGTTGGCCGCGGTGCGCAAGGCCAAATGCACCACGGGGTCGTTGGAATAGAGCTGCGGCTGGGCATCGAGCCGCGCCAAGCCCTCGGCCGCTTGGCCGCGCTGCTTGGGATCGCGCGCCAGCGCCTTGCGGATGAAGATCAGAGCCTGCGCCACCGGATGGTGGAAAATGCGCTCCGGCAGAGTGATCGTGACTTTTTCGCTGCGGCCCTGCTGGCCCGCGCCATCGGTCGCGGTCAGCACGATATAGACCGGCAAGCCGGCCCACGGATGCGAGGTCAAATCCTGGTAAAAGGCTTCCTCGACCTTTTTCGGCGAAGTCACCGACAGCGGCAGATCGAGCGTGATGATGTCGTTGGCGCCCGGCGCGCCGGGATCGAAATTCTCGCCCGGGATCGGAGCGCGGTGGATGTCGGCCTTGAGCGAAGTCACGCCGTAATCGTCGGCCGCCAAATAATCCATACGCAGCACGGCGCGATTGGTCGGCTCGGGATCCTTGGCGAATTCCACGGTCGGCGCGTTGTCGTCCACCACCACCATCGGCCAGCCGATCAATTCGCTGCCGCGTCGATCGATCGCCAGGCGCAGCGGCTTGCCGTCTTCCTTGCTCAAGGTCGTGGTGACGGTAAATTTCTCTTTATCGACGGTGGT
>JBBSNV010000492.1:0-2252 GCA_038260375.1 Reyranellales bacterium | reverse complement strand
GCCGTTGAGCGCGGCAAAGTCGACCGAACCTGGCGCGAGGTTGGAACGGGTGCCGTTCTTCCCGGCCTTGCCGCTCGGGTCGTTGCTGTAATCCATGCAACTACCGGTATTGGCATCCGTCCGGACAGCGTTGTTGTGATTGAGGCCCAGCGAGTGACCGAGCTCATGACAAACCGCCATGGATCGCCACGCAGTGGTATTGTAGCGTGATTGGGCAAAGTAATAGTCATTGAGCTTCACCGTAGCCTGGACGATGTAGCCGCCGCTGGTCCAGACGTTGGTATAGCCCAGCCAGCCCGTCGCGCCGTAATTCGCGCTGCAGGCCTGAATGCCGCCGAAAACCGGATTGCACGACAGCGGCATCGTCAGGCGCAGGCCCTTCGCCGATACGAAATTGATGTTTTTGGCTGTGGTCCACTGCGCCATGGCCGTGTCCAGATAGGGATCCCAGACGCTCGAAACATTGTCACCGACGCGGATGTTCAACTCGCCGGTACGCGCCCATTTGTAACCATTCCAGCTCGGTGTGATCACGGCGCTGGCTGGTACCGCCATGGTTGTAGCGGAAAGTAGCGCCAGTAACGAGGCGCAGCGGGTCATTCGCTGCAGCGGTGCTGCAACGCCGGTCGGCGATGTCATGGGTGCGTCCCTTTCAGATGTGGCAACGTTGGTTCGTCGCCTGGACGCTTTGATGCAAATACGGTCGTGATGATGCAACGACCCTGCGCTAGGATGAAATATTCGAACGATGGAATGATGTTTAACAGCAAGTATCGATTCGCCGCGACTTGCTATGAAACATTTAATTACGCAACTGGCATGATTTCTGATGTCGCCGCAGGGGATGGGCTAGGCCATTATTTCAATTGCCTTTTCACCCGCCGTTCGATTTCCGACCGCCGCCATTCTGTTTGTTCATCGTCGCCCAGGCGCGTTGTTTGGCTGCGCTGGGCGCCACGCCCCCATCTTCATAGCCTGCGATATGCTCGGCCTTGCGCTTCTGCGTGCCGGGGTAAGCGTCCTTGTCGCCGCGTAGCATGGTGATTCTCCCTCGGGGCAGCAATCGCAACTTTGACCGCCGCGGTTTCTCGAACAGCCGGATTGATTGCCGGCGAGCCCCGCCATATCCTTGCCGCCCGTGTCCGGAGTTTGGTTATGCGGTCGCTTGTTGCCTGTGCTGCCCTGCTGGTGTCAGCGCCTGCCGCCGCCGATTACCGGTTGGCGGCATCGGGGCGCTATATTTGCGGCGACGGCAGTCTCGCGGTGATCGTGGAGCAACCCTATGGCAGCTTCCTCCAGCATCGGGGCCGCGAAGTCGCCCTGTCGCGCCGCCTGGCGCTGTCGGGATTCCGCTATTCCGGCGGCGACCTCGACCTGCGCGGCAAGGGCGTGGAAGGCGCCAAGACGCTGACCATCAGCGGTGGCGGCGATCCATTACTGTCGTGCAAGGCGGTGCCCGCCGTCGCCACACCCGGCGTCACGACCGGGACCGTCACCTATCCGGCGCGGATTGCGCTGCCGCCCGACGCCGTTCTGGTTGTCGAACTGCGCGACACGGCGCGGGCCGATGCTGTCGCGCCGCTGCTGGCGCGCACCCAGATCCGCCTGCGCGGCAACCAGGTTCCGCTGCACTGGCGGCTCGATTTCGATGCCCGCCGCGCCCAGCCACCGGCGCGACCCTCGCTATCGGCCCGGATCACCGACCGCGCCGGCAGGCTGGCGTGGACGTCCGACACCTTCACCCCAGTTCCGGTCGGCGCCGACAACGAACATGCCGCCGCCGAAATCCGGCTGGTGCAGGTCAGAACAGCGCCCGTGCCGTCCAGTAGGTAAGGCCCGCGGCGACATAGGCCGCGGCGAACAGATAGGCGAACATGAACGCCGGCCAGGCCCAACCGCCGGTCTCGCGCCGGGTCACCGCCAGGGTCGAGATGCACTGCGGCGCAAAGACGAACCAGGCGAGAAACGCCAGCGCCGTCGGCAGCGACCAGGCCGCCTGCAGCTTGGTGATCAGGCCATCGGTGTGGTTCTCGTCGGTGCCTTGCAGCGAATAGACGGTACCTAGCGCGCTGACCGCGACTTCGCGCGCCGCCATGCCGGGCACCAGCGCCAGCGCGATTTCCTTGTTGAAGCCGATTGGCCGGAAGATCGGCTCCAGCCCGGCGCCGATACGGCCGGCGACGCTGTATTCGAGCGCCGGTCGGTTCCAGTCGGCGGGGGGCTTTGGCCAGGTCGCCAGCGCCCACAGCGCG
>JBBSNV010000491.1:0-2253 GCA_038260375.1 Reyranellales bacterium | reverse complement strand
CGCCACGGTCGAGGGCAGGAACGACACGCCCATATAGCCAGCCCAAAATAGCTGGTCGGTGGTCGGCACTAGATGGCCGTTGACCTCGACTTTGCGCTGGTAGCGTTCGCCCATTTGGTCGTGCGGGAAGGCGGCCGAGGCCGCAACAGGGCATAGCAGCAGATCGTATTCGTCGAAGAACGCGGCCCATTTCAGGCGCATCTGCATGCGCTTTTCGTTGAGCGCCAGCCAGTCGCGATGGCCCAGCACATTGGCGCGGGTCATCTGCGCGTAATACGAATTGTCATTCAGCTTGAGTCCGGCGGCGATGCGCTTGTTCTCGGCGTACATTGCGTCGCTCTGCCGGCCTGAAGTGGCGGCGCGCAGCAGCCCGATATAGACATCCATCGCTTCGCTGGTGTCGATGTCGGGCTTAGCGCCGGCCATCACTTTGACTTTCTTCTTGCCCAGGAAATCGGCCAAGGCTTGTAAGCGATCCTGCACCTGGCGATCGACTTCAGAATTCTTGTCGGTCAGCATCAGCCCGACCTTGAACTCGCGCCAATTCTTCTTGCGCGGCTTGGGCAGGTTGACCGTGAGGCCGACGCTGTCCACCGCATCGAGGCCGATCATGGCGTCCATCGCCAGTTCCAGATCAGCGGCCGAGCGCGCCAAGGGGCCGATCACGGAAATATCACCCGTTGCGACCTTGCCCGGCAGTGCATGGCCGCGCGGCGAGAGAATGTTCCAGGTCGGTTTGTGGCCATAGACCCCGCAATAATGGGCGGGGTTGCGGATCGAGGCGCCGATATCGGAGCCGGCATCGATGCCGGTCAGTCCCGCGGCCAGCGCCGCAGCCGAGCCGCCCGAGGAGCCGCCGGGGCTGCGCTTGACGTCCCACGGAGTGTTGGCGGTGCCGTAGATGTCGTTGTAGCTCTGCCAATCGGCCAGCATCAGCGGCACGTTGGTCTTGCCGAACAGCACCACGCCCGATTGCAGCAGGCGATCGACCGCCAGCGAATTCTTGGCCGCGATGTTGTTCTTCAGCGCTGGATCGCCCCAAGTGGTGGGCGAGCCTTTCACGTCGTAGGATTCTTTGATGGTCATCGGCACGCCGTGCAGCGACCCCCAGAGATCGCCTTTTTTCAGCGCGCGGTCGGCCGCCTTGGCGCGTTTGCGCGCGCCATCTTTGTCCATCCAAATGATGGCGTTGATCTTGGGGTTGAGCCGCTCGATCCGCTCGAGATAGTGATCGAGCAAATCGAGGCTGGTGATCTTACCGCGCTTGATCATGCCCGCGAGCTGGCGCGCCGATTTGAAAGCGATGTCCATGATGTTCCCCCGTTCGTCTTGTTGGGGAAACGATAGCGGAGTTCAGCGATTGTCCGCCAGCACCGTTCCGGCCAGATAGAGCGAGCCGCAGATCAGCACGCGCAACGGCTTTTCGGTGCTGCGGCGCAGATCCTGGATCGCAGCGGCGATGCTGTCGGCCGGCGTGCAAGCCAGGCCAACCTCTTGCGCGCGTTCGGCGGCTTGTTCGGCGCTGTAGGAGGCGTGGCCGGGGATGTCCACCGATCGCGCCCGTTTGCTGTGCGCCGCCAAGGGCCGCAGGAAGCCTTGCGCGTCCTTGCTGGTCAGCATGCCAAACACCAGCGCCAGTTTTTTGTCGTCCTGGTGATGCCATTCGGCGGCTTGCGCGGCCAGCACCAGGCCGCAATCCTCGTTGTGGCCGCCATCGAGCCACAACTCGTCGCTTGGGCGTAGATATTGCTGCAATGGACCTTGGGTTAGGCGTTGCAGTCGCGCCGGCCACTCGACATTGCGCAATCCGGCGCGCAACGCTTCATCGCCGACCGTGAATCCCTCAAGCCGGTCGAGCACGGCGATGGCGGTGGCGGCGTTGTCGAATTGATGCGCGCCCAGCAAGGCCGGCGCCGGCAGCTCGATTGAGCGCGTCTCGGTCTGCCACTGGAAGCCGTCAGACGTCGGCACCCAATCCCATTCATGGCCGAAGCGCATCAAAGGCGCGTTCTTGTCGCGCGCCACGCGCCTGATCACGGCGGCGGCCTCGGCCCGCTGGCGGCCTTCGACCACGGGGCGGCCTTGCTTGATGATGCCGGCCTTGTTGAGCGCGATCTCGGCCAGGGTATTACCCAGGAACTGGGTGTGGTCGATGCCGATCGGCGTGATCGCGGTGACGGCCGGCGCATCGATCACATTGGTGGCGTCGCCGATGCCGCCCAAACCCACTTCCAGCAGCACCACGTCGGCCTT
>JBBSNV010000490.1:0-2262 GCA_038260375.1 Reyranellales bacterium | reverse complement strand
TTGCGAATTGGCTTGCACTTGAGTGCCGTTGGTGTCGATCGTGCCGACGATGCGGCCGTCGACCGCGACCTCGATGCGCGCACCGCCGGGCTGGCGCAGATAGTCGATCTCCACCTCGTCGAACGGTCCGTCGGCGCCGGCTTCCAGCGAAACCGCCTCGTTGGCTTTGGTGGTGTGCAAGGTGTAGCCGGTCACGCCGAACGGCCCCTGATCGCCGCGGAAGCTGTTCCATACGGTCCAGCCCGACGATTGCGACACCGACACTTGATAAGGCCGGTAGTAAGCGTAGGGCACGCCGGCCGGCATCAGCCCGCGCCCGCCATTGCCGAATTGCTGCTGGAAGCGATCGCGCAGCCGGCCGCTGAAGTGATCGTTGGCGGTATGGCTGTCGCCGATCTGCAGGATGGTGACGCGCTGGCGCCGTCCCGCTTGCAAGTCGCGCAGCGCGTTGTAGAACGGCCGCAATGTGGCCGGTGCGTCGGCGGCGATCGGATCGGGCGGGGTTTTCTTCTGCACCCGCGGCTGCTGCGCTAGGGCCGGCGGCGCCCCGACGGATGCGGCGATCAGCGCTGCCATCAGAGTCATCGTCAGCGCCAGCGCGCCTGGCGCCGCCAACAGCCGCCTCACTTGGCGATCTCCGTTTTGTCGGCGTCTGCTTTACCGGTATCGGGCTTAGGGGCTGGCACGATGTTGGTTGGCATGCCGCCTGAGCTAGCTTCCGGCGCGTTGATGCCTTTGGGGCGCTCGTCCTTGGCCGGTGGCGAAGCGAAAATGGCGGGGAATTTTTCACGTAAGGTCTGCAGCACGCGGTCGGCGATCAGATCGTAACCCGATTCGGTGAAATGGATGCCGTCATTGGCGCGCAGCAATCGCTTGTCGCCTTTCAAATCGAGGCCATAGGGCGCGTACTTGCCATCCTTATCTGCCGTCATGCTCCAGGTGGCAAGGAAAACCACGCCGCGCGTCTCGGCTTCTTGTTTGAAGATTGCGTTGAGATAGATCGATTCGTCGTTCCATTTTTCGTCGCGCATGATCGGCAAGCCGACCCAGACCAGCGGAATGCCGATGCCCGTCACCTTGTCCATGAAATCGTCGGTGCGCTTGATGTAGCCCGCTTCCCAATCCTTGCTGCGAAACAGCGAGCGCGGCTTATCGCGCACGATCAGCGATTGGCGGTCGTTGGTGCCGAACAGCACGACAATGGCGTCGGGCTTCTTCTCGATCACCGCGTCCAACGCGGCCTGCCAGTCGGAGGTGGTGAAGCCGCTGGAGTTCTTGGCCTCGCGCAGCAGAACGTAGCGGCGGTCGCGGATCAGGATCCGCACCATGCCGCCCCAAATGCCATCGGCGATTGAATCGCCCATCAAGGCGATGGTGATCTTGCGCGTCTCGTTATCGGGGCTGGGGGCGGCCAGGGCGGGAGACGCGGCAGCCGGCGCAAAAGCCATCAAACCGGCAAGCAGAACCCAAACAATCGGACGCAATCGCGACACTGAAAACCGCTCCCCATCAACGGCGTCAGTATAGCGGAGCGGGCTTCGGCCTTGCCAGCGTTGCCTAACGTTTTCAGGCCGTTGTAAGCGAAATTTCGCCAAAGCCTTGAATGTGGCCAACCACAGTGTTGCCTTCTTTGGGGAATTGGGTTGGCACGATCGAGCCGGTCATCACCATCATGCCGGCTTTGAGGGAATGGCCTTGCGACACCAGCAAATTTGCGGTCCAGGCCAGGCCGCTGAAGCATTGGCCCATGGCGTCGCCGGTCTTGCCGCGCGCAGTTTCCTGGCCGTCGATCTTGACCCAGCCCGGCGCGATGAAGCGGTCCTGCTTTTGCCAGTCCTTGACCGGCGGCGAGATCAACACGCCGGACTGCCAGGAGCCGTCGGCGATCAATTGCAAGCCGCTCAACTTGCCGTATTCCGCCCCATGATCTTCGATCAGCTCGAAAGCCGTGCCGATGCCCGCCACCGCATCGGCTACGCTGTCTTCGGTGTAAGGCGCGTTGCCGGCGGGCAAATCCTTGCCCAGATGCACGCACAGCTCCAACTCCAGACCCAGGCGGCCGTAATTTTTCAGCGCGATCGTGGCCGGCGTGCGCAACGCGCGCTGCTCGAAAATCGGCCCGACGATGGGATGGGCGAGCCCGGTCTGCTTGCGGATCGCTTCGGAGGTCGCCCCGATCTTGTAGCCGACGATCTTGCCGCTGCCCGGCAACAGCTTCTCGGTGAGTTTGTCCTGCACGCGATAGGCCATCGCTTCATCGCG
>JBBSNV010000489.1:0-2265 GCA_038260375.1 Reyranellales bacterium | reverse complement strand
CTTCTTGGCATAGGCCTCGACCAGCGTGGCTTCCTTGGACCGGCCGGTGGCCACCAGATAGCGAATGGTTTCCTTGTCGATCGGGAAGAAGCCGCAGGTGGCGCCGTATTCCGGCGCCATGTTGGCGATAGTGGCGCGATTGGCCAGCGGCATGTCGTCCAGGCCGGGGCCGTAGAACTCGACGAATTTATTGACCACGCCCTTCTTGCGCAGCATCTGCGTCACGGTGAGCACCAGGTCGGTAGCGGTGGTGCCCTCGCGCAGTTTGCCGGTCAGGCGGAAGCCGACCACTTCGGGCAGCACCATCGACAGCGGCTGGCCCAGCATGCAGGCCTCGGCCTCGATGCCGCCCACGCCCCAGCCCAGCACGGCCAGGCCATTGACCATGGTGGTGTGCGAATCGGTGCCGACCAAGGTGTCGGGATAGGCGATGTTTTCCTTGCCGTCCTTGCGCGACCAGATCACCTGCGACAGGTATTCCAGATTGACCTGGTGGCAGATGCCGGTGCCCGGCGGCACGACACGGAAATTGTTGAACGCGTCCTGGCCCCACCTGAGAAAGCGGTACCGTTCGCCGTTGCGCGCGTATTCCAGCTTCACGTTGTCCTTGAAGGCGCTGTTGGTGCCGAATTCGTCGACGATCACCGAGTGATCGATCACCAGATCGACCGGCACCAACGGATTGATCTTCTCGGCCTTGCCGCCCAGCTTGACCATGGCGTCGCGCATGGCAGCGAGATCGACCACCGCGGGCACGCCGGTAAAATCCTGCATCAACACGCGGGCCGGCAAGAAGGCGATCTCGCGCTTGGAACTACGCTCCTTCAGCCACAGCGCCACGGCGGAAATATCGTCGGCGCGGACGGTGCGGCCGTCTTCGTTGCGCAGCAAATTCTCCAGCACGACCTTGAGCGAGAACGGCAGGCGCGCCAGATCGCCCAACTGTTTCTCCGCCGCCTTCAGGCTGTAATAGGTGTAGGCCTTGGTGCCGACAGCAAGCGACTTGCGGGATTTGAAACTGTTGGGATGCGCCATGTTGCTCTCCACGATTGCGGTCCCGGAAACGGGACGGCGGAATTCCTCGAGGGCACCGCCTCGAACGGCGCCTCACCCTCTGGATTTAGACCCGCAAACGGCCGGCGGCAAATGATCTTATGGCGTCGTCAGGCCAAGTTTTGATTGGGGTGGAATTCGCCCATAGCTGGAGAACGGCAGCATCGCTGATCGCGCCCTAGAACTCCCGTGACTATCGATCAACCAGCTAAAGCGTAATCTTACGTACTGCAATATGCGCACGCTTTAAGTTGAGCTCGACGAGTGGCGACCGGCGCAGGGCTGCAAGAATCCTCCCTTTGCTGCTCAATGGTGGCGCTACAAACCTAGTAAGCGCCGCCCGAATACGGCTCGCTTGTTCATCATTCTTAATGAGGCGCTTCGCAACGGCACGGATCAAGGTTTGATCGCCCTTCAGGGCCGTCACCGATAGACGTACAACGCCGCGCTTTTTGAGGCGGCGCCGATTGGTTGGCGCATGCTTTTGAGAGTGGTTGGTCATATTCCTCACCCCACAACCGGCGCAATAAACCGCGCGATCGCCGCCAAGGTTTCCTGCGGCGCCTGCAGATGCGGCGAATGTCCGCAATCGGCGATCATGCGGGTCTCGGCATAGCCGCCGGCCTTGCCGGCGATGGTGCCGATTTGCGCCATGGTGCCGTATTCGTCGTCCTCGCCCTGGATCGCCAGCAGTGGCACGACGATGCCGGGCAAAAACTCCTCGATGTTCCAGCCGGCAAAGTCGGCCGCCAGCCAGGCGCTGCTCCACAGCTGGAACGCGCCCTCGGTATTCGCGCCATGATATTTACCCAAGCGCGCCGCCAGATCGCCGTTGGCGAAAGCCTCGCGCGCGGTGGCGATGCTGTCGATCGAGATTGGTTCGGCAAAGACATGCGCCGCCATCGTCACCACGGCGTGCAACGGTTCGGGATCGGCGCCGGCATAGATCAGCGCGATCGAGCCGCCGTCGGAATGGCCGATCAAAATGCAATCTTCAATGCCGGTGGCGGCCAACACTTGGGGCAGGATCTGCTGCGCCTCGATGTGCATGTACTGGATGCCGGGATCGGCCGGCCAGGCCGAGGAGCCACCATAGCCGGTGCGGTCGTAGATCAGGCCGCGGAAGCCTGCCGCCTGGCACAGTCGGAGCGGAAAATCGCGCCACATCTCGATGCAGCCCAGTCCCTCATGCAGGAACACCAAAGTCGGCCG
>JBBSNV010000488.1:0-2272 GCA_038260375.1 Reyranellales bacterium | reverse complement strand
GCACGTCGTGGGTGCCTTCGTAGGTGTTGACCACCTCAAGGTTGACCAGGTGGCGAGCCACGCCGTACTCGTCGCTGATGCCGTTGCCGCCAAGCATGTCGCGGGCCATACGGGCGATATCCAGGGACTTGCCGCAGCTGTTGCGCTTGATCAGCGAAATCATTTCGGGCTCGGCGCGGTGCTCGTCCTTCAGTCGGCCGACGCGCAGGCAGGCCTGCAGGCCCAGCGAAATTTCGGTCTGCATGTCAGCGAGCTTCTTCTGGATCAGTTGGTTGGCGGCCAGCGGCCGGCCGAACTGCTTGCGGTCCATGGTGTATTGCCGCGCCGCATGCCAGCAGAACTCGGCTGCCCCCAGTGCGCCCCAGGCGATGCCGTAACGGGCATTGTTGAGGCAGGAGAACGGCCCGCGCAGGCCCGAGACATTGGGCAGGATGTTGGCGTCGGGCACGAACACGTCTTCCATGACGATCTCGCCAGTGACCGAGGCGCGCAGCGAAAACTTGCCTTCGATCTTGGGCGTGGTCAGACCCTTCATGCCGCGCTCTAGGATGAAGCCGCGAATGGCGCCGCCGTCGAGCTTGGCCCATACCACCATGACGTCGGCGATGGGGGAGTTGGTGATCCACATCTTGGCGCCGCTCAGCGTGAAGCCGCCGGGCACCGTGGTGGCGCGGGTCTTCATGCCACCCGGATCGGAGCCGTGATCGGGTTCGGTCAGGCCGAAGCAGCCAACCCACTCGCCGGTCGCCATCTTGGGCAGGTATTTCTGGCGCTGTTCCTCGGTGCCGAAATCGAAGATCGGATACATCACCAGCGACGATTGCACGCTCATGGCCGAGCGATAGCCGCTATCGACACGCTCGACTTCGCGCGCGATCAGCCCGTAGGACACGTAGTTCACTTCGGCGCAGCCGTATTTGGCGGGCAGGGTGGAGCCCAGCAACCCGAGCGCGCCCATCTCGTTCATAATCTCGCGATCGAATTTTTCGTGGCGATTGGCCAGCTTTACCCGGCTCATCAACTTGTCTTGGCAATAGTCGCGCGCGGCATCGCGAATGGCGCGTTCTTCCTCGGTCAAGTGGTCTTCCAGCAGGAACGCATCGTCCCAGGCGAAGCCATGGCCGGTGGCATGCGCCGTTTGGGGAATGGAGGCGGGTTTCGCCGGGGTCATGGCATCGCTCCTTCAACAAGCTTCATGGCGGGTCGAGGCGGCAAAAAATCGGGCAAAAACATGCAGTTGCCATCTTTTACGCTTGCCCCTACCGGGTCGGTTTGATCTTATGGCGCAAAATCCTTGCCGAGTACAATAACGGCAAAACGGCATTACAGGGACGCCCAAACACGCGCGGCAGCAACCGCGAGGGGAGCGGATGGAGTATTTTTTCCAGCAGCTGATCAACGGCGTCACGCTGGGAGCGATCTACGGCCTCATCGCCATCGGCTACACGATGGTTTACGGCATCATCGGCATGATCAACTTCGCTCATGGCGAAGTTTACATGATCGGCGCCTTCATCGCTGTCATCACTTTCGCCCTATTGGGCACGCTGGGCATCACCTACGTGCCGTTGGCGCTGCTTATCGTCCTGATCGTGTCGATGGTGCTGACCGGCCTGTACGGTTGGACCATCGAGCGCGTTGCCTATCGGCCGTTGCGCGGCTCGTTCCGCCTGGCGCCACTGATCTCGGCCATCGGCATGTCGATCTTCCTGCAGAACTACGTACAGATTGCCCAGGGCGCGCGCATCAAGCCGCTGCCACCGATGATTCGCGGCGGCGTCGAATTGATGCAAGGCGAAACTTTCAACGTCACCATGTCCTATCTGCAGATCATCATCATCGTGCTGACCGTTGGCTTGATGGGCGGCTTCTCCTGGTTGATCGCCAAGACGCCGCTGGGCCGCGCGCAACGTGCCTGCGAGCAGGACCGCGTCATGGCCATGCTGATCGGCGTCAATGCCGATCGCACCATTTCCATGACGTTCGTGATGGGCGCGGTGCTGGCAGCGGTGGCCGGCGTGATGGTGACGCTCTATTACGGCGTGGTCGATTTTTATATCGGCTTCCTG
This sequence comes from Reyranellales bacterium, assembly GCA_038260375.1. Taxonomy (GTDB): domain Bacteria; phylum Pseudomonadota; class Alphaproteobacteria; order Reyranellales; family JAQSWP01; genus JBBSNV01. The sequence goes on along the minus strand of JBBSNV010000488.1, from coordinate 203 downwards.
GCCGGCCTGAAGGCCTTCACCGCCGCGGTGCTGGGCGGCATCGGCAGCCTGCCTGGCGCCATGCTGGGCGGCTTGCTGATCGGTCTGATCGAAGCATTCTGGTCGGCTTATTTCAGCATCGAATACAAAGACGTCGCGGTGTTCGCGATCCTGGTGATCGTATTGATCTTCCGTCCGACCGGCCTGCTGGGTGCGCCTGAAGT